>NZ_JBHVHQ010000312.1:0-8867 GCF_042800135.1 Streptomyces sp. NPDC057654
CCCTTCCAGGCAGCGTACGCCGGAGCCCCTCTGATTGCAGGGGGCTCCGGCGCACCTCACGGGCGGCAACGCGGACGGGTACGCGGCTCCCCCTGCCAACCCAGCGGTCAGCGAACCGGCTGACCGACCTCCCGCAACGCGTCCTTCACCTCGCCGATACGCAAGTCACCGAAGTGGAAAACAGAAGCGGCCAGAACCGCGTCCGCGCCCGCCTCGACCGCCGGGGCGAAGTGTTCGAGGCGGCCCGCGCCGCCGCTCGCGATGACCGGGACAGTCACATGGCGGCGGACGGCCGCGATCATGTCGGTGTTGTAGCCGTCCTTGGTGCCGTCGGCGTCCATGGCGTTGAGGAGGATCTCCCCCGCGCCCAGCTCGGCCGCGCGGTGCGCCCATTCGACGGCGTCGAGGCCCGTACCGCGGCGACCGCCGTGGGTGGTGACCTCGAAACCGGACTCGGTGCCCGCGTCAGTGCGGCGGGCGTCGACGGAGAGGACCAGGACCTGGCTGCCGAACCGTTCGGCGATCTCCTGGATCAGCTCCGGCCGCTCAATGGCGGCGGTGGCGACGCCTACCTTGTCGGCGCCGGCGCGCAGCAGCTTGTCGACGTCGTCGGCGGTGCGGACGCCGCCGCCGACCGTCAGCGGGATGAAGACCTGCTCGGCGGTGCGGCGGACCACGTCGTAGGTGGTCTCCCGGTTGCCGGAGGAGGCGGTGATGTCGAGGAACGTCAGCTCGTCGGCGCCCTCCTCGCCGTAGATCTTGGCCATCTCCACGGGGTCGCCCGCGTCGCGCAGGTTCTGGAAGTTGACGCCCTTGACGACCCGGCCGCCGTCCACGTCCAGGCAGGGGATCACTCGGACCGCGAGGGTCATGGTTCAGGCTCCTCGGAATGCTTCCACTTCGACTTCGACGACCATGCGGGAGTCGACGAAGCCGGATACGACGATCATCGAGGCGGCCGGACGGACCGCGTCGAACAGTTCCTTGTGGGCGCGGCCCACGGCGTCCACGTCACGGGCGTGGGTGAGGTACATCCGGGTCCGTACGACGTCCTCCGGAGCGAGGCCGAACTTCTCCAGCGCCTCGAAGGCCACCCCGAACGCGGTGCGGGCCTGCTCGTACGGATCGCCCTCGTGCGCGATGGCTCCGTCCACGACCGAGGTGCAGCCGGAGACCAGCACCAGCCCGTTGCCGAGCCGTACGGCCCGCGAGTATCCGAAGGCTTCCTCATAAGGCGAATGGGAACTCACGCGCTGTACGGGCTCGGGTGCGGTCATACGGACACAGCCTCCAACGCTTCTTCCAAGGTGAACGCCTTGGCGTAAAGGGCCTTGCCCACGATGGCGCCTTCGACACCCTCCGGTACCAGCGTGGCGAGCGCCCGCAGATCGTCAAGGGAGGAGACGCCTCCGGAGGCGACGACGGGCTTGTCGGTAGCGGCGCACACGTTCTTCAGGAGCTCCAGGTTGGGGCCCTGGAGCGTGCCGTCCTTGGCGATGTCGGTGACGACGTAGCGGGCGCAGCCCTCGGAGTCGAGGCGCGCGAGGGTCTCGTACAGGTCGCCGCCGTCACGCGTCCAGCCGCGCCCGCGCAGCGTCGTGCCGCGTACGTCCAGGCCCACCGCGATCTTGTCGCCATGCTCGGCGATGATCCTGGCGACCCACTCCGGGGCCTCCAGGGCGGCGGTGCCGAGGTTGACGCGGGTGCAGCCGGTGGCGAGGGCCGCCGCGAGCGACGCGTCGTCCCGGATGCCGCCGGAGAGCTCGACCTTGATGTCCATGGCCCGCGCGACCTCGGCGATCCGTGCCCGGTTGTCGCCGGTGCCGAAGGCCGCGTCGAGGTCCACCAGATGCAGCCACTCGGCGCCCGCCCGCTGCCAGGCGAGGGCCGCGGACAGCGGGTCGCCGTAGGACGTCTCGGAGCCGGACTCGCCGTGCACGAGGCGTACGGCCTGGCCGTCGCGGACGTCGACGGCGGGGAGGAGTTCGAGGCGGTTGGAGCTCATGGAGGCGGGTCCTAGAGGGTCTTGAGCCAATTGGTCAGGAGCTGGGCTCCGGCGTCGCCGGACTTCTCGGGGTGGAACTGGGTGGCCCACAGCGGGCCGTTCTCGACCGCGGCGACGAACGGCTCGCCGTGCGTCGCCCAGGTGACCTTCGGAGGGTTGATGTGATCGTTGGAGATCTCGAAGCCCCACTCGCGCACCGCGTAGGAGTGCACGAAGTAGTAGTACGCCTCGGTGCCGAGGCCCTCGAACAGCCGCGAACCGGCGGCCGGTTCTACGGTGTTCCAGCCCATGTGGGGCACCACGGGCGCCTTGAGGGGCTCTACCGAACCGGGCCACTCATCAAGGCCCTCGGTCTCCACGCCGTGCTCGATGCCGCGCTGGAAGAGGATCTGCATGCCGACGCAGATGCCCATCACCGGGCGGCCACCGGCGAGGCGGCGCCCTACGATCCAGTCGCCGCGCGCCTCGCGGAGCCCCGCCATGCAGGCGGCGAACGCGCCGACGCCGGGCACCAGGAGGCCGTCGGCGTTCATCGCCCGGTCGTAGTCGCGGGTGATCTCGACGTCCGCGCCGACGTGCGCGAGCGCCCGCTCGGCGGAGCGTACGTTGCCGAATCCGTAGTCGAAGACCACGACCTTCTTCGGGGAGTTCGCGGAGCCGCCCATCAGTCCCAGACTCCTTGCAGCCGCATGACGCCTGCGACCAGGCACATCACGGCACCGATCGAGACGAGCACGATGAGGCCCTTCGGCATCTTCTGCTTCCAGAAGGAGTACACGCCGCCGGCCAGGAAGAGCCCCACAACGATCAGAATGGTAGACAGGCCGGTCACAGTGCGCCCTTGGTCGAAGGAAGAATCCCCGCAGCGCGCGGGTCGCGCTCCGCGGCATAGCGCAGGGCCCGCGCCAGCGCCTTGAACTGGCACTCCACGATGTGGTGCGCGTTGCGCCCGTACGGGACGTGGACGTGCAGCGCGACCTGGGCCTGCGCGACGAAGGACTCCAGGATGTGCCGAGTCATCGTCGTGTCGTACGTGCCGATCATCGGCGCGATGTTCTCGGGCTCCGTGTGCACCAGGTAGGGGCGGCCGGAGAGGTCGACGGTGACCTGGGCGAGGGACTCGTCCAGCGGCACCGTGCAGTTGCCGAAGCGGTAGATGCCCACCTTGTCGCCGAGCGCCTGCCGGAAGGCGGCGCCGAGCGCGAGGGCGGTGTCCTCGATGGTGTGGTGGGTGTCGATGTGCAGGTCGCCGTCGGTCTTGACCTTGAGGTCGAAGAGGCCGTGGCGGCCGAGCTGGTCGAGCATGTGGTCGTAGAACCCGACCCCGGTCGAGACATCCACCTGTCCCGTGCCGTCGAGGTCGATCTCGACGAGGACCGAGGTCTCCTTGGTGGTGCGCTCCACGCGCCCGACGCGGCTCATCGCTTGGTCTCCTTCATACTCTCGTCCCGCGCAGTACCGCGGTCCTTGAAAAGCGCGCGCACCGCGTCCAGGAACGCGTCGTTCTCGGCCGGGGTGCCGGCGGTGACCCGCAGCCAGCCCGGTACGCCGTTGTCGCGGACCAGGACCCCCTGGTCGAGGATGGCCTGCCAGGCGGCGTGCGCGCCGCCTTCGCCGTCGAATCGGCCGAATTGCACGAAGTTGGCGTCCGAGTCGGTGACCTGGCAGCCGATGGCGCGCAATTCGGTGACCAGGCGGTCGCGTTCGGCCTTGAGCTGCTGTACGTACCCGAGCAGCGTATCGGTGTGCTCCAGCGCGGCGAGCGCGGTGGCCTGGGTGACGGAGGACAGGTGGTACGGGAGGCGGACCAGCTGGACGGCGTCGACGACGGCGGGGTCGGCGGCGAGGTAGCCCAGGCGCAGCCCGGCCGCGCCGAACGCCTTGGACATGGTGCGGGAGACGACGAGGTTGCGGCGGCCCTCGATGAGCGGGAGCAGCGAGGGGCGATGGCTGAACTCGCCGTACGCCTCGTCCACGACGACGAGCGCGCCGCGCCCGCTGCGGGCCTCCTGCGCCGCGTCGTGCAGCCGCAGCACGGTGTCCGCCTCGACGGCGGTACCGGTGGGGTTGTTGGGCGAGCAGACGAAGACCACGTCGGGCCGCTGATCGTGTATGGCCCGTACGGCGGCGTCGACGTCGATGGTGAAGTCGTCGTGGCGGGGACCGGAGATCCAGCCCGTGCCCGTACCGCGCGAGATGAGCGCGTGCATGGAGTACGAGGGCTCGAAGCCGATCGCCGTGCGGCCGGGCCCGGCGAAGGTCTGGAGCAGCTGCTGGATGATCTCGTTGGAGCCGTTGGCGGCCCAGACGTTCTCGGCGGCGACGCGGTGCCCGGCGGTGCGCGTGAGGTACGCGGCGAGTTCGCGGCGGAGCTCGACGGCGTCCCGGTCGGGGTAGCGGTTGAGGGAGCGGGCGGCCTCGGTGACGCGCTCGGCGATCCGCTCCACCAGCGGCTCGGGCAGCGGGTACGGGCTCTCGTTGGTGTTCAGGCGTACGGGCACGTCGAGCTGCGGCGCGCCGTACGGGGACTTGCCGCGCAGCTCGTCCCGGATGGGGAGGGCGTCGATCCGGGACGGAGACGGCGACGGAGCGGCAGCGGGAGCGGGGTTGCCGGTCACTTACTCGGGCACCTTCCAGTCGAACCGCGCCTTGAGCGCGGCTCCGTGTGCGGGCAGGTCCTCGGCTTCGGCGAGCGTCACCACATGGCGGGTGACCTCGGCGAGCGCGTCGCGGGTGTAGTCCACGACATGGATGCCGCGCAGGAAGGACTGGACGGACAGGCCGGAGGAGTGGCAGGCGCAGCCGCCGGTGGGCAGGACGTGGTTGGAGCCGGCGCAGTAGTCGCCGAGGGAGACGGGCGCGTACGGGCCGACGAAGACGGCGCCCGCGTTGCGGACCCGGGCGGCGACCTCGGCGGCGTTCTCGGTCTGGATCTCCAGGTGCTCGGCGGCGTAGGCGTCGACGACGGCGAGGCCGTGGTCGAGGGAGTCGACGAGGACGATGCCGGACTGGCGGCCGGCGAGCGCCTCGGTGATCCGCTCGCGGTGCTTGGTGGCCGCGACCTGGGTGGTCAGCGCGGCCTCGACGGCCTCGGCGAGCGCCTCGGAGGGCGTGACGAGGACGGCGGCGGCCAGCGTGTCGTGCTCGGCCTGGCTGATCAGGTCGGCGGCGAGGTGAGAGGCGTCGGCGGTGTCGTCGGCGAGGATGGCGATCTCGGTGGGCCCGGCCTCGGCGTCGATGCCGATACGGCCCTTGAGCAGGCGCTTGGCGGCGGCGACCCAGATGTTGCCGGGGCCGGTGACGAGCTGGGCGGGGCGGCACTCGTCGGTGCCGTACGCGAACATCGCGATGGCCTGGGCGCCGCCCGCCGCGTACACCTCGTCGACGCCGAGCAGCGCGCACGCGGCGAGGATCGTCGGGTGCGGCAGGCCGCCGAAGTCCTTCTGCGGCGGCGAGGAGACGGCGAGCGAGGAGACTCCCGCCTCCTGGGCGGGCACGACGTTCATGACGACGGACGAGGGGTAGACGGCGTTGCCGCCCGGTACGTACAGGCCGACGCGCTCGACGGGGACCCAGCGCTCGGTGACGGTGCCGCCGGGGACGACCTTGACGGTCTTGTCGGTGCGGCGCTGCTCGCGGTGGACGATGCGGGCGCGCCTGATCGATTCCTCCAGGGCGGCCCGTACGTCCGGATCGAGGTCTGCGAGGGCGCGGGCGATGGCCTCGGCGGGGACCCTGACGCGGTCGATCCGTACGCCGTCGAAGCGCTCCGCGTAGTTGATCAGCGCCGCGGTGCCCCGATGATGCACGTCCTCGCAGATGGGCCGCACCTTCTCCAGGGCGGCCTCGACGTCGAGTTCGGCTCGGGGCAGCAGGTCGCGGTCGACGCCGGCGTCGGGGGAACCCTCGGCCGCGGCGGCGCCGCGCAGATCGATTCGGGAGATCACACGGTCAATTGTCTCAGACCGCCTCCGGCGGCCGACGTCCCGTATCACTCACTGATACATCCGCCCCGTGCCGCTCATCGGCAGCGCCAGGACCAGTTCTCTCTTACCACACGCGTTCAAGCAGTCACAGAGCGGGAATGGGGTGCCGTACAGGCGTACGGCGATTTCGGAGGGGGTGTGGCCATGTCCGAGCCGCCCAGCGAGCCGCCCGCCGGTCTTGAACTCACCACGGCCGAATGGGGCATGTGGCAGGCGTTCCGCAACGGCAGCACGCACGACCTGCGCACCCCCCACCCCGAGCAGAACGATCCGACCGGCCCGCACGCCTGGGGCCCCGAGCGCACGGTGCGGGCGCGGGTCATCGCGCTCCTGATGCTCAACGGGCCGCCCGCGCAGCCGGGCCGGGTCTCCTCGCTGAAGCTGGTCGGCGCGCAGATCAGCGGTGTGCTGAACCTGTCCGGCGGCACGATCGTGCCGTATGTCGAGATGCAGAACTGCCGGTTCGAGGAGCAGGTGCTGCTGCCCGAGTCCCGGTTCACCACGCTGCGGCTGATCGGCTGCTCGATACCCCGGCTGGAGGCGGCGCGGCTGACCACGGAGGGCGACCTGCACCTGCCGCGCTGCACGATCGACAACGGCATCCGTCTCACCGACGCCCATATCGGCACGGACCTGCTGCTCAACCAGCTCACCGTGCACAAGGACCGGCACGACCGGTCCATCGCCGCGGACGGGCTGACCGTCGCGCAGGACCTCCAGGCCGAGATGATGGAGTCGTACGGCGAGCTGAGCCTGCGCGGCGCGAAGATCGGCGTCTCGCTGAGCTTCCGCGGCTCGCGGCTGAACAACCCGTTCGGGAGGCGCGCGCTCAACGCCCCGCAGCTGACCGTCGAGCGGACCCTCTATATGACGGCGGCGGGGCTGACGGGCGCGTCGCCGTTCAGCAGCGGCACCACACCGCCGTACGGCATCCCCGTCACCCCCGAGCGCGGTACGCGCATGCAGCCCTTCGAGTGCCAGGGCGGGGTGCGGCTCGACGACGGGCGGTTCGGGGACGCCATCGACTTCAGCCAGGCGCGGTTCGTGATGGAGACCGAGCAGGAGCTGTCGCTGCGCCGTATCCAGACGCCCGAGCTGCGGTTCCTCGGGGAGGCGCAGCAGCGCGGCCGGGTCGTCCTGTCCGGCGCCAAGGTCGGCAATCTCATCGACCGGGCGTCGAGCTGGCCGGGGCCGGGCGGTCTGGTGATGGCCGGTTTCGCGTACGAGAGCCTGATCCCGCACGGGCACTTCCCGCTGTCGCGGCGGCTGGAGTGGGTGGCGGCCGCGACCCCGGAGTACGCGCCGGAGCCGTACGAGCAGCTGGCCGGGGCGCTGCGCTCCAGCGGCGAGGACGCGGACGCGCGGGAGGCGCTGCTCGCCAAGCAGCGCCGCCGCCGGGAGACGCTGCCGGTCGCCGGGAAGGCGTGGGGCTATCTCCAGGACTGGACGGTCGCCTACGGCTACAAGCCGGGCCGCGCCCTGGTGTGGATGGCGGTGCTGTGGGCGCTGGGCGCGCTGTATTTCTCGCTGTACCCGCCCGCCGCCCTGGTGCCCGGCCAGGCCCCGCACTGGAACGCGCCGCTGTACGCCCTGGACCTGCTGCTGCCGGTCATCGAGCTGGGCCAGGACACGTACTGGAAGCCGCTGGGCGTCGCGCAGTGGGCGGCCACCGCGCTGACCCTGCTGGGCTGGATCCTCGCCACCACGGTGGCCGCGGGAGCGACCCGCTTGCTGCGCCGCCAGTGAAACGGCGGACGGGATGGCTCCGGCGGCTATTAGGCTTGCGGGCTGTGACCACCGCGCGCCTTCCGCTCTTCCCGTTGAACTCGGTGCTGTTCCCGGGCCTCGTGATGCCCCTGAACGTCTTCGAGCAGCGGTACCGCGCGCTGATGCGCGACCTGTCCGAGCTCCCGGAGGAGGAGCCACGCCGCTTCGGGGTGGTCGCCATCCGCGACGGCCGCGAGGTCGCGTTCAGCGCTCCGGGCCTGCCGGACGAGACGGGGCGGCTGGAGCGCGGCCCCGGCGCGGGGTTCGGGACCGACCCGATGAACGCGTTCTACTCGGTGGGCTGCGCGGCGGACGCCGCCACGATCCGGGAGCGCGAGGACGGCTCGTACGAGGTGCTGGCCACCGGCACCACCCGGTTCCGGCTGCTGTCGGTCGACGCGAGCGGCTCGTATCTGACGGGCGAGGTCGAAGAGATCGAGGAAGAGGAGGGCGACGGCGCCGGAGCGCTCGCCTCCGGTGTCGTACGGGCCTTCCGCACGTATCAGAAGCGGCTGGCCGGGGCGCGCGAGCGGTCGCTGTCGGGCCAGAGCGACCTGCCGGACGAGCCGGCGGTGCTGTCGTATCTGGTGGCGGCCGCGGCGGTGCTGGACACCCCGACCAAGCAGCGGCTGCTCCAGGCCCCGGACACCGCGTCGCGGCTGGCGGAGGAGCTGAAGGTGCTGCGCGCGGAGGCGGCGGTGATCGGTAAGCTCCCGTCGGTGCCCGCCGTGGAGCTGACGCGTCGGCCGACCAGCCCGAACTGACGGCGCGGCGCCGCCCGCACTGCCCCTGATCGCGGAGAGCCCGGAGAGTCCCGGTGAAGAAGTCCAAGAAGCAGCAGTCCGGCGGCACGCCCGCCACCGTCGCCCTCACCGCGGCCGGCACCGCCTTCACCCTGCACGCGTACGAGCACGACCCCGCCGCCGCGTCCTACGGCGAGGAGGCCGCGCAGGCGCTCGGCGTCGACCCCGGTCAGGTCTTCAAGACGCTGGTGGCCGAGGTGGACGGGGCGCTGACGGTGGCCGTGGTGCCGGTGTCCGGCTCGCTGGACCTCAAGGCGCTGGCCGCGGCGGTGGGCGGCAAGCGCGCGGCGATGGCCGACCCGGCGG
>NZ_JBHVHQ010000313.1:0-8834 GCF_042800135.1 Streptomyces sp. NPDC057654
TGAGGATGGAGCACACCGAGCGGCCGGAGCGGACCGCCCGGCCCCCGCGCGAGGGGAAGGGGCGCGCGCCCCGGCGGCTGGGGCAGCTCCTGCTGCTGCTCATCCTCGTGGTGCTGGCCGGAGTCATCGCCTACGCGATGCTGGTCATGCCGCGCGGCGAGAAGAACGCGGGCCAGGGGCGTACGGACCGTACGGGCGCGGCCGGGGCGCAGAGCGCCGCCCCCGACGGCACGGGCGCGAAGCGCGCGCCCGGCTCCTCCGCCGCGGCCTCCATGGGCGAGCAGGAGCCCCAGACCTCCGAACCCGCCGGGGTCGCCAAGGGCTTCGCGCTGCGCCAGGACCCGAAGGGGTTCGCCGTGTCCGTGGACAAGACCTGGCAGCGGCGCGGCGAGAACGACCGCGGCCAGGTCGTCTACATCGGCGGGGACTACGAACTGATCGTGGTCCCGGGCCGGGACAAGGTCTCGCGGTACGGCGCCGACCCGATGGCGTACCAGCAGGACAAGGAGCCGGAGCTGGCCCCGTACCGCTCCTCGTCCTGGTCGGGCGCCTCGGGGCTGCGCCGCATCGACGTGGGCAGGACGGCGATGGCGGAGGGCACGTTCAACTGGAACGACAGCAGCGGTCGCCAGGTGTACGTGCGCAACGCGGCGATGATCCTCGAAGGCCGCTACCACCTGCTCCAGGTGATCGGTCCGGCCAATGAACAGCACGCCGTGGACCGGTTCTACGACCAGGCCACCGCGACCTATCGCGCTGAGGCCTGACCGGGGGCGGGCCCGGAGAACTGTTCGCGCAGCCGGTACTTGAGCACCTTGCGCAGCGTCTCGTTGCGCGGCAGCGCCTCGACCAGCTCCAGCTGCTCCGGGATCTTGTGTACGGAGAGCCCCGCGGCGCGCAGGTACGCGGACACGGCGCCGAGGCCGAGCGGGGTCGCTCCGGCCGGCTGCTGGACGACGGCGCAGACCCGCTCCCCGCGGTCGCGGTCGGGGAGGCCGATGACGGCGACGTCCTCGACGTCCGGGTGCTCGTAGAGGAGCCGCTCGACCTCCTGGGCGGAGATGTTCTCGCCCTTGCGGATGATGATGTCCTTCTCGCGGCCGGTGAGCACCAGATGGCCGCCGGGCGTGAGGTGGCCTAGGTCGCCGGTGATGAGGAAGCCGTCGCGGTCGAAGACCTCGGCGGTCTGCGCGGCGTCCAGATAGCCGCGGCAGACGGCTTCGCCGCGCAGCCGTACGGCCCCGTCCCGCCCTGCGGGCAGGGGAGTGCCGTCGCCGTCCACGATGCGGATCTCCATTCCTTCGGGGGGCCGGCCCTCGGTGGTGGCGAGGTTGTGGGGCGTGTCGTCGGGCGCCCCCATGGTGATCATCGGGACCTCGGTCATGCCGTAGCCGTGGGTGAGCTGGCAGCCCATCTCGCGGACCACCTCGTAGTACAGCTCGGGCGGCTTGGCCGCGCCGCCGCCCGCCATGAGCCGGAGGGCGGGCAGGAGCCGGTGGCCCGGTTCCTTGCGCTGTTCGGCGAGGAACATCGAGTAGAAGGCGGTGGAACCGCCGGCGACCGTGACGCCGTGACGGCGGTAGGCGTCGAGTGATCCGGGCATCGAGAAGTGCTCCAGCATGACGGCGGGGAAGCCGCGGAGCAGCAGCATCACGGTGTAGTCGGGCCCGGCGACATGGGCGTACGGGAAGGCCATCGAGCCGACGTCCTCGGTGCTCAGGCGCAGGGCGCGGGCGAGGCAGGCGCCGGCGGCGATGAGGCTGCGGTCGGTGTGCAGGACCCCCTTGGGGTCGGAGGTGGTGCCCGAGGTCCAGTAGATCCAGCGGACCGCCGTGCCGTCCGCCGGGGGCGCGGGGAGGACCGCCGGGTCGCCCTCGGGGAGCGCGTCGTACGCCTGGAAGACGCGTGGCGGCGCGGGGAGTTCGCGGCTGACGCGGTGGGCCATCGCCGTGTGGTCGAAGCCGCGCCAGGTGCCGGGCACGGCGAAGAACTCGGCTTCGGCCGCCCGGAGCGCGAAGCCGACCTCGCGGTCGCGGTAGAAGGGGATGAGCGGGGTCTGCACGGCTCCGATACGGGCGAGGGCGAAGGTCAGGACGACGGTCTCGATGCGGGTGGGCAGCTGCCAGGCGACCCGGCTGCCGGGGCGTACGCCGATGCCGTGCAGGCCCGCGGCGACCCGCTCGGCCCGGTCGCGCAGCGCGCCGAAGGTCAGCTTCCGGTCGTCGGCGGGTGAGGGAGCGGCGTCGATGAGGACCGGCGCTTCGGGGGTGCGGGCCGCGCGGCGGTCCAGGAGTTCCCACAGGGTGCGGGAGTCCTCCAGCTCGTGGGCGGGTCGGGTGCCGTCGCCGGGATCAGTGTGCTCGCGCATGAGTGCCGCCTCCGCTGATCTGATGCACCGTCAGAATATCCGCGAAGCGTAGGCCGCAGCGCCTTGTCGGTCCAGAGGGGGCGGGGCTAGCCTGCATATCTGACGACCCATCAGAAATGCCGTGGAAGCAGTCCGCGCCACAGAGATCATCGCCATGCGTGAGGGGAAACCATGGAGCTACCGCGCATCGTCAGCGTCGACGACCACGTGATCGAGCCCGCGCACCTCTTCGAGACCTGGCTGCCGGCCAGATACCGGGACCGCGGGCCCAAGCCGCTGACAGAGGGGATCGGCGAACTGGAGTACACCGGCGGCAAGTACGTCATCACCATGGACCCGGACGGCCCGCCGACCGACTGGTGGATCTACGAGGACCTCAAGTTCCCGTACAAGCGCAATATCGCCGCCGTCGGCTTCGATCGCGACGACATGACGTTGGAGGGCATCACCCGCGCCGAGATGCGGCGCGGCTGCTGGGACCCCGCCGAGCGGCTGCGGGACATGGACCTCAACCACGTGGAGGCGTCCCTCTGCTTCCCGACCTTCCCCCGCTTCTGCGGGCAGACGTTCGCCGAGGCGCACGACAAGGAAGTGGCCCTGGCCTGCGTGCGGGCCTACAACGACTGGATGGTGGAGGAGTGGTGCGGCGACAGCGGGGGACGGCTGATCCCGCTGTGCATCATCCCGCTGTGGGACGTCGGCCTCGCCGTGGCGGAGATCAAGCGGAACGCGGCACGGGGCGTGAAGGCCGTGACCTTCAGCGAGATCCCCACCTACCTGGGGCTGCCGAGCATCCACTCCGGCTACTGGGACCCGTTCTTCGCCGTCTGCCAGGAGACCGGCACCGTCGTCAACATGCACATCGGCTCGTCCTCGCAGATGCCCGCGGCCTCCCCGGACGCGCCGCCCGCCGTGCAGGCGTCCCTCTCCTTCAACAACGCCATGGCGTCGATGATGGACTTCCTCTTCAGCGGCGTCCTGGTGAAGTTCCCGACCCTCAAACTCGCCTACAGCGAAGGGCAGATGGGATGGATTCCCTACGCCCTGGAGCGCGCGGACGACGTGTGGGAGGAGCACCGGGCGTGGGGCGGGGTGCGCGACCTGATCCCCGAACCGCCGTCCTCCTACTACTACCGGCAGATCTTCTGCTGCTTCTTCCGCGACAAACACGGCGTCGCGTCACTCGATGTGGTGGGCCGCGACAACGCGACGTTCGAGACCGACTACCCGCATGTGGATTCGACCTTCCCCCACACCAAGGAGGTCGCGCTCGACCACGTGAAGGGCCTCGACGACGAGACGGTCTACAAACTCATGCGGGGCAACGCCATCCGGATGCTCGACCTGGACCTCGACCGGGAGCCCCGCCGCTGATGGACCTTTCCTGCACGGAGGAAGAGGAGGACTTCCGGCGGCGGCTGCGCGCCTGGCTCGGCCCGGCGCTGGCCGCGCTCCCCGCGAAGCCCGAGGCCACCGACTGGCCGGGCCGCCGGGCCTACGACTGCGCGTGGCAGCGGGCACTGTACGACGCCGGGTACGCCGGACTGCACTGGCCCCGCGACGCCGGGGGCCAGGGGGCCACGCCCACCCAGCACCTGATCTTCCTGGAGGAGACGGAACGGGCGGGCGCGCCCTATGTGGGGGCCAACTTCGTGGGGACCCTGCACGCGGGGCCCACCATCGCGGCCGAGGGGACGCCCGAGCAGCGGGCGCGCTGGCTGCCGCCCATCCTGCGCGGCGACGAGGTGTGGTGCCAGGGGTTCTCGGAGCCGGACGCCGGGTCCGACCTGGCGGCGCTGCGGACCCGGGCGGTCCGCGACGGCGACTCCTACGTCGTCAGCGGCAGCAAGATCTGGACCTCGCACGCCGAGATCGCCGACTGGTGCGAACTGCTGGTCCGCACCGACACCTCGGCCCCCAAGCACCGGGGCATCTCCTGGCTCGCCATGCCGATGGACGCGCCCGGCGTCACCGTCCGGCCGCTGCGGACGCTGGCCGGGTCCGCGGAGTTCGCCGAGGTGTTCCTCGACGAGGTGCGGGTGCCCCTCTCACACCGCATCGGAGCGGAGAACGACGGCTGGCGCGTGACCATGGTGACGCTCTCCTTCGAGCGCGGCACCGCCTTCGTCGGCGAGGTCGTCGCCTGCCGTCGGGTGCTGGGCGAGCTGGCCCGCGCGGCCCGTGCGAACGGGCTCTGGGACGACGCGGTGCTGCGCCGCCGGCTGGGCCGGCTGTCCGCGGAGTTCCGCGCGCTGTGGCGGCTCACCCAGTGGAACGTCAGCGAGGCGCAGCGGTCGCTGCGGGACGGCGGCAGCGGCGTGCCGGGGGTGGGCGGCTCCGTGTTCAAGCTGCGCTACTCGCACGCCAGGCAGGAGCTGTACGACGCGGCGGCCGAGGTCCTGGGGGAGGGTTCGCTGGACGTGGACCACGAGTGGGTGGCGGACCGGCTGTCGTCGCTGTCGTACACGATCGCGGCCGGTACGTCCCAGATCCAGGCGAACATCGTCGCCGAGCGCATCCTCGGTCTTCCGAAAGGACGGTGATCATGGACTTTC
Source organism: Streptomyces sp. NPDC057654 (assembly GCF_042800135.1). NCBI lineage: Bacteria > Bacillati > Actinomycetota > Actinomycetes > Kitasatosporales > Streptomycetaceae > Streptomyces > Streptomyces sp. NPDC057654. The sequence goes on from NZ_JBHVHQ010000313.1 coordinate 4,924, forward strand.
AGCTGACCGAGGACCAGCGGGCACTGCGGTCCGGCGTGCGGGAGCTGCTCGCGGGCCGGTTTCCGCGGGAGCGGCTGCGCGCCGCCGTGGACGGCGACGGTCCGGTCGTCGACCGGGGGCTGTGGCGCGAACTCGGCGAGGCCGGGCTCTTCGGCCTCCGGCTGCCGGAGACCGAGGGCGGCGTGGGGCTGGGGCTGCCCGAGGCCGTGCTCCTCTTCGAGGAGGCGGGCCGCGTGCTGCTGCCGGGCCCACTGATCGCCACCCACCTCGCGGCCGGCCTGGTGGCGGGGGCGGCGAGCGGTGAGCGGGTCGTCGGGATGTGCGACACGACGGCGAAGGAGCCGCTCTGGGAACACCCGGCGGAATGCGATGAGTTGATCTTCCTCGGCGACGGCGACGGCGACGACGACGACGGCGAGGTGTGCAGCGTCGACCCGTCCTCCCTGGCGGTGACGGCGCTCCGCTCCGTCGATCCGCTGACCCCGCTGGCCCGCGTCGTGGTGCCCGAGGGGGGCCGCCCGCTCGGGGCCGACGCCTCCCGGCTCCGACGGGAGGCGGCCTTGCTGACCGCCGCGGAACAGCTGGGCAGCGCTGCCCGTACGGTCGAGGCGGCGGTCTCGTACGCCAAGGAGCGCACTCAGTTCGACCGGCCGATCGGGAGCTTCCAGGCGGTGAAGCACCTGTGTGCGCAGATGCTCGTACGTGCTGAGGCAGCCAGGAGCGCGGTGTACGCGGCGTCGGTCACGCGGGAACCCGGGGACGTCGCGGCGGCCAAACTGCTCGCCGACGAGGCCGCCGTGCACAATGCCCGCGACTGCCTGCAAGTGCACGGCGGCATGGGGTTCACATGGGAGGCGGACGTCCATCTGCACCTCAAGAGGGCCTGGCTGAGAGCGCGGCGCTGGCAGTCGGCGGCCGCCGGTGAGGAGGCGCTCGCGGAAGAACTGCTGACCGAGGGGAATGTCCTCCTGTAGAGGGCATCAGGTGAAATCGCCCATCTGCACCATATAAGCGGTCACCGAGCGTTGATACCGGGTTGTGTCCTAAGGGTGACTCGTCACTGGGGGGAGTCGGTCCCGGGCTCGGGTACGCTCCCTTGGGTGCGAGTGGTTCTGAGGCGCAACCCCCCTGGCGTTGCCGACGAGGCGACTCCGGAAGAGGGAATGTGTGCCGCTCCCGCCGGGTGGAGGCCCGTAAACCTCGATTGTTCGAGTCCCCGTGGCGCGCGTCGCACAGTATGCAGCACGCATACTCCTTTGCGCCGGAATATGCCCGAAGCGCTTGTTGGGGTGACTGAACGTCAACCATGCTGTCTCGCAAGGGGATCACGGTCCGTGATCCCTCGGAGATGCGAGGCGATGTGTCCGCCGGTTCGGATGGTGTGAGCGGTGCAGGTGCTTCAGGTGCAGATGGAGATCAGGCCCGACCCCGCGGAGGTGGGGCGAGCCCGGAGGTGGGCCCGTTCGCGGCTCGCCGGTTCGGGGATAGGCGCGGATGAGCCGCTGGCCGACACGCTCCTGCTGCTGATCTCGGAACTGGTCACCAACGCGGTGGTGCACACGGGCTGCCCGGCCGTGCTCCGTATGCTCTTCCCGGTCGTCCGTGCCGGCCTCGGGGGCGACGGGCGGCGCGATGGCGACAGCCGCGGCGGGTCCGCCGCGACGGAAGCGGGCGTCGGCGCCGGCACGGTCCGCGTGGAGGTCGCCGACATCAGCGCGCGTCCGCCGCGCCAGCGGCACGCGGACGGCGAGGAGACGGGCGGCCGCGGCCTGGAGCTGGTCGACGGGCTCGCCGACCGGTGGGGCTGGCGGCCGGAGGGCGCGGGCAAGAGCATCTGGTGCGAGGTGGACCGCGCCCAGTCGCTCTTGGTCGGGGCATGCGATGCGCCTCGCGCCGTGACAAATGGGGCGTAACCCACAAAGTCCAGACCAGGTGTTGACGTGGCGTGTCCGTTTGATCACCCTTGGGTTGAGCGATTCGTTGCGAGGGGACGTCGAGAGGCCGGCATCGACCGGACAGCCTCGGCGAGTGCGGGTCGTGGCCCGACGCGTCCGCATGGTCTGAGCGTCGGAGCCGGGTGGCGGTGCGCTGTGCCGTGCTCGGGGCGCGCACGCGCGCACCGCCGCCCGACCGTCCGGCCCGCGGCGAGGCCGGACCGGATTCACAGCACGGCCACCGGCGCGACTGGTGCGCCCGTCCCGCCGACGAACGGCTCGGGCGCGGCCGACAGGAAGAACGCGTAGCGGCCCTCGTCCGCGCACGCCTGGGACAGCTCCTCCAGATTCCAGTTCTGGCCTTGCGGCATACCCATCTCGACGAGGTCGAGGGCGTGCACGGGCATCCAGAGATCCTCGATCTCCGGCGGGAAGATCTCGAAGGTCAGGGTGTCGTTGGCGACGGCCGCCACGTCGCGGGCATGGAACCACTCGGGCGTCCGGATGGAGAGGCCGGGTGAGGGAAACGCGTAGGCGTGCTTGTCGCCCGCCAGGTAGTGCTGGATCTGGCCGGTCCGGACGAGCACGATGTCGCCGGAGCGGACCTTTGTGCCGGCCAGTTCCTCCGCCGCCGTCAGGTCTTCCGGCGTGACGGCGTGCCCGCCCTCCAGGCGGTCGAGGCCGCGGGCGTGGGCGACGTCCAGCAGGACGCCCCGCGAGGCGAGGGGCCCGGCCTTCTCGATGCCGTGGAACGCGGCTCCGCCGTGCGCGGTGATCGAGTCCGCCGGGCGGCCGTTGTAGAGCTTGCCGCTGTGCGAGACATGGGTGAGCCCGTCCCAGTGGGTGCCTGCCTGGAGGCCCATGGTCACCACATCGTCGCTGGTGGCGACGGTTTCGGCGCCGAACATCTCCATGTTGACGGCGACCATCGTGTGCAGCGGGTTGACCCTGCCGGGGATCATCCCGGTCTGTACGCCGTCCTGCCGCAGCGGGACGGCCAGGGGGACGCGGCGCCCGCTTCGCACCTCCCCGGCGGCCGCGCGGACGGTGTCGGCGGTGATGAGGTTGAGGGTGCCGATCTCGTCGGCTTCGCCCCAACGCCCCCAGTTGTTGACGCGCTTGGCGATGTCGTGGAACTCGGGTGGCAGGGCCACGGGTCCTCCTGGGATCGGTTGTCCACTGGGTCTTGTGCTCGGCTGCCGTCTGCTCAAAAATCTAACGGTCCGTCAGAAAACGCGGGAAGGGGCGCGACGTGGGGAACTTCTTGGCAGGCAAGGTGATCGCCGTCACCGGGGCCGGCCGCGGCATCGGGCGGGCGGTGGCCCTCGCGTGCGCCGCCGAGGGCGCGAAGGTCGTCGTCAACGACTACGGCGTATCCATCGAGGGCCGCGAGCCCACCAGTGAGATCGCCGCGTCGGTGGTGAAGGAGATCGAAGCGGCCGACGGCGAGGCCGTCGCCGTCGCGGACGACGTCGCGACGATGGAGGGCGGCCAGCGCATCGTCGACGCGGCCCTGACGCGGTACGGGCGGATCGACGGCGTCGTATGCGTCGCCGGAATCCTGCGCGAGCGGATGCTCTTCAACATGTCCGAGGAGGAGTGGGACCCGGTCATCGCCACCCACCTCAAGGGCACCTTCACCGTCTTCCGGGCCGCGTCGGCGGTGATGCGCAAACAGGGCTCCGGCACCCTCATCGGTTTCACCAGCGGAAACCACCAGGGCAGCGTCGCCCAGGCCAACTACTCCTCCGCCAAGGGCGGCATCATCTCCCTGGTGCGCAGCGCAGCCCTGGGCCTCAACAAATACGGAGTGACCGCCAACTGCGTCGCCCCCGTGGCCCGTACCCGGATGTCGGCGAACGTGCCGATGGAGCTCAAGGAGATCGGCGAACCCGAGGACGTGGCCGCGCTCGTCGTCTACCTCCTGAGCGAACGGGCCCGCGAGGAGAAGATCACCGGGCAGGTCTATACGATCGC
>NZ_JBHVHQ010000314.1:0-8785 GCF_042800135.1 Streptomyces sp. NPDC057654
CGGGACACCCACGCCCCGCCCGCCGCGCGGTACGGCCGCGGCGTGCGCTCGGTCCTGCTGGAGGGCGGCGCCACCCTCGCCGGCGCCTTCCTCGCCGCCCACGCCGTCGACAAGGTCGTCGGCTATCTCGCCCCCGCCCTGCTCGGCGCCGGGCCCGCCGTGCTGACGGACGCCGGAATCGGCACGATCTCGCAGGCGTTGCGCCTCGACGTGAGTGAGATCCACCGCCTCGGCCCCGATCTGCGCATCACCGCAGTCCCCCGCGGCCGGCCCGCCGCCGCCGGAGCGGGCCCCGCCGCCCCCGGCCGCGCCGCCGCCCCGCACCCTGCCCGCTAGGAGAGTCACGTGTTCACCGGAATCGTCGAAGAACTGGGTGAGGTCACCGCCGTCGAGGAGCTCGGCGACGCCTCCCGCTTCCGCCTGCGCGGCCCCGCGGTCACCGAGGGCGCCCGCCACGGCGACTCGATCGCCGTCAACGGCGTCTGCCTCACCGTCGTCGAGTGGGGCGACGGCGAGTTCACCGCCGACGTGATGGCCGAGACGCTGAAGCGCTCCAGCCTCGCCGACCTCTCCGTCGGCTCCCGCGTCAACCTGGAACGCCCGATGGAGCTCGGCGGCCGGCTCGGCGGCCATCTCGTCCAGGGCCATGTAGACGGCACCGGCACCCTCACCCACCGCGAACGCTCCGAGCACTGGGACACCGTCCGGATCTCCCTGCCCGCCGACCTCACCCGCTACGTCGTGGACAAGGGCTCCATCACCGTCGACGGCATCAGCCTCACCGTCGTCGACGCGGGCCCCGACTACTTCACCATCAGCCTCATCCCCACCACTCTCGCCATGACCACCCTCGGCATCAAGGAGCCCGGGGACCGCGTCAATCTTGAGGTCGACGTCATCGCCAAGTACGTGGAGCGGCTGCTGGGCGACCGCGGAGACCGTACGGAGAGGGCCAAGTGACTGCCATCGGCTGGCTGAACGGCGAGGCGTTCGCCGTCCTCGGCCAGCACGTCATCTGGTCCGACATGATCGGCAACACCATCGGACTGATCGCCCTCGCCCTCGGCTGGCGGCGCTCCATCTGGACCTGGCCCGCCCAGCTGCTCTCCGGCGTCGTCCTCGTCTCCGCCTACGCCTACGCGCACCTGTCCGGCGGCGTCGGCAAGCAGCTCCTGGTCATCGGCGTCGCACTGTGGGGCTGGCGGCTGTGGCGGCGCGGCCGGCGCGACGCGCAGGACGGCTCCATCGCCGTCCGCTTCGCCACCTGGCGCGAGCGCGCCCTGCTGGCCGCCGGCACCGCCGCGGGCACCGCAGCCGTCGGCGCGCTCTTCGCCGCCGTCCCCGAACTGTCCTGGAACCCCTGGCCCGACGCGTACATCTTCGTCGGCACCCTCACCGCGATGGTCGCCCAGGCCCGCGGCCTCGTCGAATTCTGGTTCGCCTGGCTCCTGGTCGACCTGGTCGGCGTCCCGCTCGCCTTCACCAGCGGCCTCGCCTTCGCCGGCCTCGTCTACGTCGTCTACCTCGGCCTCGTCCTGTGGGGCCTGCGCGACTGGTGGCTGCGCTCCCGCACGACCACCCAGCAGCCCATCCCGGAAGGAGCGGCGGCATGACCGCACTGCACAGCTGGTACGAGGCCGAAGACCTCACCCTCGACCCCGTCGCCCGCGCGATCAGCGACATCGCCGCCGGCCGCCCCGTCGTCGTGGTCGACGACGAGAGCCGCGAGAACGAGGGCGACCTCGTCATCGCCGCCGAGAAGGCCACCCCCGAGATCGTCGCCTTCATGATGAGCGAGTGCCGCGGCCTGATCTGCGCGCCCATGGAGGCGAGCGCCCTCGACCGGCTCGACCTGCCGCAGATGGTCGCCCGCAACACCGAGTCGATGAGCACCGCCTTCACCGTCTCCGTCGACGCGAGCGCCGCGCACGCCGTCACCACCGGCATCTCCGCCGCCGACCGCGCCACCACCATCCGGCTGCTGGCCGACCAGGGCGCCGAGCCCGGCGACTTCGTCCGCCCCGGCCATGTCTTCCCGCTCCGCGCCCGCCCCGGCGGCGTCCTGGTCCGGCCCGGCCATACCGAGGCCGGCGTCGACCTCGCCCGCCTCGCCGGGCTGCGCCCGGCCGCCGCCATCGTGGAGATCGCGGGCGAGGACGGCGCCATGCTGCGCCTGCCCGAGCTGGTCCCCTTCGCCCGCAAGCACGGCCTCGCGATCATCTCCATCGAGGACCTCGTCGCCTACCGCCGCTCCGCCGAGCCCACCGTCCGCCGCGAGGCCGCCACCCGGCTGCCCACCGCCTTCGGCGACTTCCGCGCATACGGCTACCGCTCCACCGTCGACGGCGTCGAGCACATCGCGCTGGTCAGCGGCGACATCGGGGACGGCGAGGACCTCCTGGTCCGGGTCCACTCCGAGTGCCTGACCGGCGACATCTTCGGCTCGCAGCGCTGCGACTGCGGCCCGCAGCTGCACGCCTCCCTGGAGCGCGTCACCGCCGAGGGCCGCGGCGTCGTCCTCTACCTCCGCGGCCACGAGGGCCGCGGCATCGGCCTGCTGTCCAAGCTGCGCGCGTACGAGCTCCAGGAGCGCGGCCGCGACACGCTCGACGCCAACCTGGAACTGGGCCTGCCCGCCGACGCCCGCGACTACGCGGCCGGCGCGCAGATCCTCGCCGACCTCGGCGTCCGCAGCCTGCGGCTGATGACCAACAACCCCGACAAGGTCGCGGCCCTCGTCCGGCACGGCCTCGTGGTCACCGGCCGCGAGCCCATGCCCGTACAGGCCCAGGAGCACAACCTCCGCTACCTGCGCACCAAGCGGGACCGGATGGGGCACGACCTGCCGTGGCTGGACGCCGAGCGCGCCTCCGCCTGCGGCAACCAGTAACAGAGCCTTACCGGACGACAGCACAGCACCAGCACCAGCACCGAGGAGAGACGTGAGCGGCAAGGGCGCACCCGAACTGAGCGTGAAGAACTGCGGCGACCTGCGTGTGGCGGTCATCGCGGCCCAGTGGCACCAGAAGGTCATGGACGGCCTCGTCGACGGCGCGCTGCGCGCCCTGGGCGAACTGGGCATCGACGAGCCCACCGTGCTGCGGGTGCCGGGCAGCTTCGAGCTGCCCGTCGTCGCGAAGGTCCTCGCCGGCCGCGGCTACGACGCGGTCGTCGCCCTCGGCGTCGTCATCCGCGGCGGCACCCCGCACTTCGAATACGTCTGCCAGGGCGTCACCCAGGGGCTCACCCAGGTCAGCGTCGACACCGGGGTGCCCATCGGGTTCGGCGTGCTGACCTGCGACACCGAGGAGCAGGCCCTGGACCGGGCCGGCATCGAGGGATCGCGCGAGGACAAGGGGCACGAGGCGGTCACCGCCGCCGTCGCCACCGCGACCACGCTGCGCTCCGTGTCGGAGCCCTGGCGCTGAGCCCGGGCCCGGCACCCCGTAGGCTTGGCCGCACCATGGCCAAGAAGACATTCGAGGAGCTCTTCGCCGAGCTCCAGCACAAGGCCGCCTCCGGCGACCCCAGCACCTCCCGCACCGCCGAACTGGTGGACAAGGGCGTGCATGCCATCGGCAAGAAGGTCGTCGAGGAGGCCGCCGAGGTGTGGATGGCCGCCGAGTACGAGGGCGCCGACGCGACCGCCGAGGAGATCTCCCAGCTGCTGTACCACGTTCAGGTGATGATGGTCGCCCGGGGGATCTCCCTCGACGACGTATACGCTCACCTCTGACCCGGCCCCGGCCGGACCCCGCACCACCGCGAACGTCCAACACCCCGACGTACAAAGGAAACAGACCTCATGCTGCGCATCGCCGTCCCCAACAAGGGTTCTCTCTCCGAGCCTGCGTCGGCGATGCTCCATGAGGCCGGCTACCAGCAGCGCAAGGACCGCAGGGAACTCGTCCTCGTCGACGCCGCCAACGAGGTCGAGTTCTTCTTCCTGCGCCCCCGCGACATCGCCGTGTACGTGGGCAGCGGCAAGCTGGACATCGGCATCACCGGCCGCGACCTGCTGCTCGACTCCGGCGCCAACGCCGAGGAGATCATGCAGCTCGGCTTCGCCGCCTCCACCTTCCGCTACGCCACCCGCCCCGGCACCGCCTCGGACGTCCGCGACTTCGGCGGCATGACCGTCGCCACGTCCTTCAACGGGCTGGTCGGCAAGCACCTCGCGGATCACGGCGTGGACGCCTCCGTCGTCCACCTCGACGGGGCCGTCGAGACCGCCATCCAGCTCGGCGTCGCCGAGATCATCGCCGACGTCGTGGAGACCGGCACCACGCTGCGCAACGCCGGTCTGGAGATCATCGGCGAGCCGATCCTGGAGTCCGAGGCCGTCGTCATCCGCCGCACCGGCGAGGGCGTCGACGACCCCAAGATCCGGCAGTTCCTCCGCCGGATGCAGGGCGTCCTCGTCGCCCGGCGGTACGTGATGATGGACTACGACATCCGCGTCGAGCACGTCGAGCGCGCCGTCGCCCTCACCCCCGGCCTGGAGTCGCCCACCGTCTCCCCGCTGCACCACGAGGGCTGGGTCGCCGTCCGCTCGATGGTCCCCTCCAGCGACGCCCAGCGCATCATGGACGAGCTGTACGACCTGGGCGCCCGCGCGATCCTCACCACGGGCATCCACGCCTGCCGCCTCTGAGCACCCCCAGCACCTCCGCCCCGCGAGATCCCCCCCCGCGAGACCCCACCGCGAGATCCCTCCACGAGAGATGACGTCCGTGCCCGCGACCCAGCCCGACCTCCCCGCCCTGCCGGTCACCTTCCGGCCCACCCGCACGCGGGTCGTCCTGCTGACCGTGGGCACGGCCGTGCTCGTCGCGCTCACCGTGATGTCGCTGCTGCTGGAGACCCTGAGCCCCGGGGACAAGGCCACCTTCATCTCCACCGGCGTGGTGATCTTCGCGGTGCTGGTGCTGCTCAGCCGCCCCAAGATCGTCGCTGGTCCGGACGGCGTCCTCGTCGTCAACCTCACCACGACCCGCCGCCTGGACTGGGCGCAGATCGTCCGCGTCAATCTGCGCCCCGGCGACGCCTGGGTCCACCTCGACCTCGCCGACGGCACCAGCCTGCCCGCCATGGGCATCCAGCCCGGCGTCGCCAAGGAGCAGGCCATCGGCGACGCCCGCGCGCTGCGCGCCCTGGCCGAGACGCACGGAGCGGGCGCGGCTTCCGCCTGAGGCGGCTGCCCCGGGCGGGGCCTCCTTGATTACTCTGGTGCCACGGGCACACACCGTGCTCCGCCCCGCACCCAAGCGGCCGCGCCCCAACCGGCCGGCGGGGGACCTGCGAACCGAGGAGTGACTCCCTCCAGCGATGGACGGATCGTCCTGTAGTACCTGCGCCGCCCCCCACCAAGAGGCGGCGGCATGAGCATCACCGTGTCTCTCCTGCTGCTCGCGGCAGCCCTCCTTCTGATCCTGGCCAACGGCTTCTTCGTCGCCGCCGAATTCGGGCTGGTGACCGTCGAGAAGCCGGAGGCGGAGCGGGCCGCCGCCGACGGCGACCGCCGCGCCCGGACCGTCGTCGAGGCGCTCCGCGAACTCTCCTTCCAACTCTCCGGCACCCAGCTGGGCATCACCATCACCTCCCTGGTGGTGGGCATGCTCGCCGAGCCCGCGCTCGGCCGGCTGCTGGCCGGCCCGTTCTCCGCCGTCGGCCTGCCCGGCGGCGCCGGGGCGGGCCTCGCGGTGGTCGTCGGCATGCTGGTGGCCTCCGCCGTCCAGATGATCATCGGCGAGCTGGTGCCCAAGAACTGGGCGGTCTCCCGGCCGCTCCAGGTCGCCCGCTTCGTCGCCGGGCCGCAGCACGCCTTCACCCGCTTCTTCCGGCCCGTGATCACCGCCCTCAACAAGGTCGCCAACCGGCTCGTACGGGCCCTGGGCGTCGAGCCCGCCGACGAGCTGGCCTCGGCCCGCACCCCCGGCGAGCTCGTCTCGCTCGCCCGGCACTCGGCGCTCGCCGGAGCCATCGAGCAGGACACCGCCGACCTGTTCGTACGGACCCTCTCGCTGGGCGAGCTGACCGCGCAGCACGTGATGACGCCGCGCGTCAAGGTCAGCGCCCTCCAGTCGTCCGCGACCGCCGAGGACGTCCTGAACCTCACCCGCGCCACCGGCCTCTCCCGCTTCCCGGTCTACCGCGAGCGCCTGGACGAGGTCGTCGGCATGGTCCACCTCAAGGACGCCCTGGCGGTCCCCGCCCACGAGCGGCTGCGCACCCCCGTGGCGCGCGTCGCCGTGCCCCCGATGCTCGTACCCGAGACGCTGCCCGTACGGCCGCTGCTGGAGCAGCTGCGCAGCGAGCAGCCGATAGCCGTGGTCGTCGACGAGTACGGCGGCACGGCCGGGGTGGTGACCCTGGAGGACATCGTCGAGGAGCTGGTCGGCGAGGTTCGCGACGAACACGACGGCCACGACCTGCCGGAGCTGGCCGCCGCCCTCACCGAGGACGGGCGGCCCGCCTGGGACGCCGACGGCGGCTGCCGCGTCGACACCCTGCGCCGCATCGGCCTCACCGCCCCCGACGGCCCGTACGAGACCGTGGCCGGGCTCGTCGCCACGCTGCTCGGCCGCATCCCGGCCCCCGGCGACAGCGCCGAACTGCCCGGCTGGCGCCTCTCGGTGCGCCAGGTCGGCCACCACCGCGCCGAACGGGTGCGGATCGCCCGGACCGGCGGCACGCAGGGAGAGAACCGATGAGCCTGCTGCAACTCCTCTTCGCCCTCCTGCTCGTGCTCGCCAACGGCTTCTTCGTGGGGGCCGAGTTCGCGCTCGTCTCCGTGCGGCGCAGCCAGATCGAGCCGCGCGCCGCCGAGGGCTCGGCGCGCGCCCGCACCGTCCTGACCGGGCTGGAGAACCTGCCGCAGATGATGGCGGCGGCGCAGTTCGGCATCACCGTCTGCTCGCTGACGCTCGGCGCGGTCGCCGAGCCGACCGTGGCGCACCTGCTGGAGCCCGTCTTCCACGCGGCGCGCCTGCCCGAACAGCTGGTCCACCCCTTCGGCTACGCCATCGCGCTCGCCCTGGTGGTCTTCCTGCACCTGGTCATCGGCGAGATGGTGCCCAAGAACCTGGCCATGTCCGCCCCCGACCGGGCGGCGCTGTGGCTGGGCCCCGGACTCGTCGCCTTCGCGCGGCTGTGCCGGCCGGTCACCGCGCTGCTCGGCGCGTGCGCCCGCGGCGTGCTGCGGCTCTTCGGCGTCGAGCCGAAGGACGAGGTGGAGGCGGTCTTCACCAGCGAGCAGCTCACCCACCTCGTGGACGACTCCCGGCAGGCCGGGTTCCTCGATCCCGAGGCGCAGGAGCGGCTGGAGGACGCGCTGGAGCTGGGCAGCCGCCCGGTCACCGACGTCCTCCTGGACCCGGACACCCTGGTCACCATCGACCCGTCGGCCACGCCCCGGCAGATCGAGGAGCTGACCGTACGGACCGGCTACTCGCGGTTCCCGGTCCGCGCCCCCGGCGGCGCGTTCATGGGATATCTGCACGTCAAGGACGTACTGGAGCTGGAGGACCGGGACCGGGCGGTGCCGCAGCACGTCTGGCGGCGCATCGACACGCTACGGGCCGAGCTCCCGCTGGACGACGCGCTCACCGTGCTCCGCCGGGCAGCGGCCCACCTCGCGGCCGTGGCGGACTCCTCGGGCCGGGTGCTGGGCCTCGTCGCACTGGAGGACGTCCTGGAGAAGCTGGTCGGCGAGGTCCGCGACCCCTCGCACCGGGCCGTGCCGCAGGCCCGGCCCGACGCGGTGCCGGGCGATCTGCTGCGGCACCCGCGGACGGCGGGCGGCGGCACACCGCTGGTGCCGGCCGAGCGGGACGCGATGGCGGGCTGAGCGAGGCAGGCCGCCAGGAGGCGATCCGCGGGGGCTACTGCGGCTCCCGCGGGTCGCGGTCCAGCGGGCCGCGGCCGGAGAGGACCTCGCCGTACGCCTGCATCAGGTCCGGCAGCCGCAGCGTGGCGAGGTCGGCGCGGGTGGGCGTGGCCGGGAAGCCCGACAGCCGCAGGTCGCGGTACGCGCAGCTCTTCTCGTACAGCGTGCGCAGGAAGCGGCCGTTGCCCAGCTCGTCGATCCAGCCCTGCTCCACGACGTGCCCGCTGATGCTGCGCAGCTCCTCCAGCGACTCGTCGTCCCAGCCGTCGCCGTTCTCGGCGGCCAGCACCTCGCCGATGCTGGTGAGTTCCAGGGGGCGGTAGCTGGGGAAGTCGACGCGGGTGGTGAAGCGGGAGCCGAGACCGGGGTTGGCGGCGAGCAGCCGGTCCATGCCCTCCGGATAGCCGGCCAGGATCACCACCAGCCGGTCGCGGTTGTCCTCGGCGCGCTTGAGCAGCACCTGGAGCGCCTCGTCGCCGTAGGCGTCGCCCTTGCTGTAGCCGGAGTTGGAGAGGCTGTACGCCTCATCGACGAAGAGCACCCCGCCCAGCGCCGAGTCGATCAGCTCATTGGCCTTGACGGCCGTCTGGCCGAGGAACTCGCCGACCAGGTCGGCCCGCTGCGCCTCCACCAGATGGTCGCCGCCGAGCAGCCCGAGCGCGTAGAAGACGCGCCCCAGGATGCGGGCGACGGTGGTCTTGCCGGTGCCGGAGGGGCCGGAGAAGACGAAGTGCCGTTTAGGCGGCTGCACGGGCAGGCCCTGGCCGGCGCGCAGCCGCGCCATGTGCAGCTGCGCGGAGAGCGCCCGCACCTGCCGCTTCACGGGCTCCAGGCCCACCATCCGCTCCAGCTCGCCCAGGGCCTTCGCGAGGAGCACGGGGTCGGAGGGGCCGGCGG
>NZ_JBHVHQ010000315.1:0-8761 GCF_042800135.1 Streptomyces sp. NPDC057654
CCTCAGGCCCCGCCTCAGGAGCACGCCTCAGGAGTACGCCTCAGGAGTCCCGTGAGTCGGTCCGGCGGAGCCCGGCGTCCCACGCGCACAGGGCGGCCTGCACCCGGTTGCCCACTTCCAGCGCGGCCAGAATCCGGCTGACGTGGGCTTTCACCGTGCCCTCCCGCATGCCCAGGGCGGCGGCGATCTCCGCGTTGGACCCGCCGTCGGCCAGCAGCCCCAGCACATCCGCCTCACGCGGGGTCAGCCGCCCGATCCGGGCCCTGGCGCTCTGTACCCAGCCGCCGGCCGCCCGGTGGTAACGGTCGACGAGGCGACGGGCCGCCGCCGGGTGGAGCAGGGCCTGGCCCCCGGCCACGACCTGGACGGCTCGGACGATCTCCGCGGGTTCGCTGTCCTTGAGGAGGAACCCCGAGGCGCCCGCGGCGAGCCCGTCGTACACGTACTGGTCCAGGTCGAAGGTGGTGAGCATGACGACCTCCGGCGGCCGGTGCAGCGCCCGCAGCTGTCGGGTGGCGGCGATCCCGTCCATGCGCGGCATGCGTACGTCCATGAGGGCCACGTCGACGCTCCACGCGGCGGCCAGGTCGAGGGCTTCCAGCCCGTCGCCGGCCTGCGCGACGACCTCGATGTCCGGTTCGTCGGCGAGGATGTCGGCGAGGGCGAGGCGGACCAGGCGGTCGTCGTCGACGATCAGCGTGCGGATCATCGCGGGTCCTGGGCGGGGTGGGATGCGGCGCCTTGGGCGACGTGGGCGTCCTGGGCGACCTGGGCGAGGGGGAGTTCGGCGGCGATGCGCCAGCCACCGGAAACGGAACCGGAACCGACGGGCCCGTAGCGCAGCTCGCCGTTCAGGGCGGCGACGCGTTCGGCCAGCCCGATCAGGCCGTATCCGCAGGTCGTAGGGGGTTCCTGAGAGGCCGCCCCCGGCCCGTTGCCAACCTCGACGGTGGACAGGGGCGGGCCGTACCGCACGATGACCTGCACCGCTGCTCCCGGCGCGTGTTTACGGGCGTTGGTGAGGGACTCCTGAACCAGGCGGTGCACGGCGAGTTGATGGCTGGCCGGGAGGCCGTCGGCGCTGCCGCGGATGTCGGCCTCGATGCGCTGCCCCGCGGCGCGGGCCTCGTCGAGCAGCTCGGTCAGTTCCCGCAGCCCCGGCGCCCGCTCGACGCCACCCCCGCCTTCTCTGTGGTCGCCGCCGGTGTGATCGCGGAGCGCGCCGAGGACGTAACGCAGGTCGCCGAGCGCCTGGGTGGAGGTGGTGCGCAACTGGGCGATGCGTTCGGCTACGGGCTCGGGCAGGTCGTCGGCGCGGCGGCGCAGCGCCCCCGTGTAGAGGGCGATCAGGCTGAGCCGGTGCGCGAGGATGTCGTGCATCTCGGCGGCGATACGGGCTCGTTCGTGCAACCTGGCCTGTTCGGCCCGGAGTTCCCGCTCGACGTGGAGCTGTTCGACCTGCGCGGTGAGGCTCGCGACGAGCCGACGCCGGCCGCTCACCCACAGGCCGAGGGCCAGCGCCATGCCGAACGTCATGGCGGGCCCGTACGACCGTACGCTCCACAGGAGCGCGTCATCCTGCATGAACCGGTTGCCGATCAACGCCGCCGCGGCGGCCGCCGAACCGGCCACGAGCCATCCTCGGGAGGCGAGGTAGAAGACGGCGATCAAGAGCGGCAGCGGTTCGCCGAGCCAGGCGGCGGCGAGGGCGGTGACGCCGACGGTGACGGCGGGGAACCGGTACCGCAGGAGCAGCGACAGGCTCGCGAGGGCCGCGCCCGCGACCCGCGGGTCCAGCGGATCGCCACCGGCCTCGCCGACCACCGCGGTCTGCACCGATATCTCGGCGACCAGCGCGATCAGCAGGGCCTCCGCCCACCAGGGCCATTTCCGGACATCCGCGCTCAGCACAGGTGCAGCGTAAGCAGCCAAGCCGCTCCCCCTCCTCCGACCAACGGCGTTCAGGGCCCCCTACTTTCGTACGGTACGGCCGTTGGTGCGCGCAGAGGCAGAAGCAGAGGCAGCAGGGGCGCTCCCGGGAGGAAGCGCCCCTTCTGCGGAGGGCGGCGGGCAGGAGCCGGCGGACGGTGCTCAGCCGTCGATGGCGACGGGGTGCATCTTCATGTCGGCGGTGCCCGGGTCGGCGAGCTTCAGGGCCTCCGCAGGCCACTCCAGGGAGATGCTGTGGGACCCGTTCGGCGGCGTGACGATGAGGTTGGTCGGCTGCGCGAGGCTGTCGCCGCTGTGGTCGACCTCGTAGGAGATGTTGAAGCTGGCGGTGTCACCGGGCTGCAAGTTGGTGACGCGCGGCTGGTTGTCGGCGCGCTCGATGGGCGCGGAGGTGCCGTCGGCGTCCTTGAGGTCGGCGCCCGCGAAGCCCGTGGCGGAGCAGGTGGACCCGCCCTTGTTGGTCATCTTGACGGTGACGTCGCCCGTGTTCTCGTCGGGCGAGGAGTCCACGGCCGAGATGACCAGGTCGTCCGTACGGCAGGACTCGAACGTGCCGTCACCCTTCCCCGCGCCGCCCCCGGAACCGGCACGGGAGGAAGCCGCGCCGTCGTCGGAACCCGACTTCGCGCTGTCCGCCTGAGCGCCATTGCCCTTCAGCCCGGACGAACCCGAAACGCCGGACCCGACAGCCGCGTTCGCATCCGCGTGACTCGCGGCCTTCGAGGCGCCGCCGTCCGAACCGGAGCAGGCGGTGAGGGACAGCCCGGCGGTGGCGATCAGAGCCGCGACGGCAACGCGCAGGGTACGACGACGAACGGTGCGAACGGCGGTGTTGGAGCTCATTTCGGTTTCCCCCTGGGGAAGTCGGTGTCGGTGTCGGTCTCTCTTCCGTACGACAACCACTCTGTCCGCCCCCACTACTGCCGGACTGCCGCACCACTAACGCCCAACTAACCAAGCGATTTGCCCCATATTGGCCTGAAATTACGAGGCCGACCACCACCATGAGCGCGGCGCGACGAACTCGACCGGGGACAGCACGAGCAGCGCCATCGCTCAGGCAAGCCCGATCAGTTCGGCGGCCGTCCCACCGAGCACCCGGTCGCGTATCTCACCGGGGCTGGTGACCCGCTCCACCATCGCCCGGGTGAGAGCCGGGTCCCCGTACGGGGCATCGGAACCGAAGAGGGTCCGGTCCGGGATCTCCTTGATGGCCAGCCGGACGGCGAAAACGATGTTGGCTGTGGACAGTTCCAGGTACATGTTCGGGGTGTCCCGGACCAACTCGACAGCCCGCATCCAGTTCAGTCCGCCGAGCTGGCTGACCACCAGTGGAACCGCCGGGTACCGGCCGGCGAGCGCCGACAGGGTGACCAGATCATCCGCCGTGGTCGGGGCGAATCCGTGCACGACCACAGGTAGCCCACCGTGATCGGCCGCTGCCCGGAGCACCGGTTCGATCACCTCTGCCCGCCCCGGCGGCGGCGTCAGCTCGCCGATCCCGCGCAGCCCACGCCCGACGACCTCGCGTTCCACAGTCGCGGCGACCTCTTCCGGCTCCAGGCCGAGGGGTACGGACAGGAAACCGATGAACCGCTCCGGCCATGCGGCGACACCGTCTACCCCGGCCCCGGCAACGACACCGCGTCCGGCGGCACCGCCACCGCCACCAGCTGCTGAACCACCCCGCCCCACCACACACCAGCGCCCCGCCCCGGACCTCCACCCGCAGGCGGGGCGCACCCATGCCACGCCGGAATCGAAACCCGCGTATCCCATCCCCGTCTCGGTGTCCGCGTCGCTCAAGGTGCGGCACCCACAACAGCGGTGGGGACGGCATCCTTTGTGCCGCCTGGACCGGTAGTCCACGCGAACTCTCAACACACAGTCATGACCTGCGGGTTCTGGGCTTCAGCGCCAGATTTTTAGTCCACACATAGTCCACAAGCGCTGGTCGATGACGTGACAGGGGCGGCCCAAGGCGAGACAGCCCACATGCCGAAGGGGGCACCCCAACTCTGGGGAACCCCCTATGACCTGCACATATTCTGACCTCGGCGGAGGCTGAGGGATTTGAACCCTCGGTGACATCGCTGCCACGACGGTTTTCAAGACCGTTCGACCCACACACCTGACAGACCACTGACCTGCGGTGATGCCCTATCTGGGCAAGCAGGTGACGTCCCTCTGGCCGCAGGTTGGCCACGCTGCGGGCCGGACTCGCCCGCTGGCCTGCCAGTCCACGCCGAACCAGTGGCACGAAAGCTAAGAGCGGCATGGGCTCTTCCTGACTACCGGCTCTCTGAGAAACCGCGGGCACCAGGAGCGCCGTCGAGCCCGTACCGGACGCCGCACGACTCCGCCCGTCACGCAGCGCGCGATGCCATCGATCGGGATGACCCCAGCAGCGCCGACATGACCGGCAGACAGATCAAGGTCGGCCCCGTATCGCCGAAACCCGAAGCAGAAAGAGGATGCCGCAGTCAGCTCGCCGACTGCGGCATCTGTCGGTCCTGCCGGGCCGCTGAATTGCCGGGTGGCCGTGAGGGGCCGCCGAACTCCGTGTCTCTCGCACCAAGCAACCGAGAAGAGGAGCACCGCCATGGCGTCAAGCGCTGCCGCCTTCGCCGCCGTCTTCGTCACCCTCTGGGTGGCCCACACCGTTGGAGACCATTGGGTCCAGACTTCAACGCAGAGCGCCCACAAAGGCGAGCACGACCGTAACCCCGGCCAGTCCAGCCGTACCGGACGCTCCGCCTGCACCCGCCATGTCATCAGCCTGACCCTCACCAAGCTGCTGCTCCTGGCCCTCGTCGTGCTCGCCCTAGATCTGCCGCTGAGCCCCGCCGGAGTAACTGCCGGCCTCGGCCTGGACGCCGCTTCGCACTGGTGGGCAGACCGGCGATCCAGCCTCGCGTGGCTCGCCAAGGTAACCGGCAAGAGCGAGTTCTACAGCCTCGGCGCCGGGACGCATGCCAAACACCCCGTCACCTCGGATGGCAGTCCCGCCGGACACCTCGGCACCGGGGCCTACGCCCTTGACCAGTCGTTCCACGCCCTATTCCTATTCTTCGCCGCCTTGATCACTGCGGCCATCTGACTCGGCACCTTCATCCATCCCTCAAGCGAAGGACAAACCATGGCACTGCAACTCCACCCCGGCCTCCGCCTCAACACCCAGGCATGGGACGGCGTCAAACTGACCCCGAGCAATCGCCGGATGGCCGCAATCATGGACGAGATCGGTCCTGCAGTCCTCGGACGAGCTGTCGCGATACACGAAGCCGGGCACGCTGTCATCGGACTTGTCACCGGACATCACATCAGCGAACTCCGTCTAACCGGCAACGGGCTCAACCACGGCCAGACCAGCTGGACACGGGGTCCTGACACCTCTCTTGAGGACCATCTCGTCATGGTCGCCGCCGGACTCGCGGCTCAGGTCCGCTGGCTGCGCGAGCTGCGCGCCTCCCGACAGGTGCTCGCCTATGTCGAGCGGCAAGCGGACGGAGACCAGGAGCACGCCCGACTCGTCGTCCGCGACTACGGACTAGACCGCGACGTGCTTCGACGCGCCGAACGGCGTGCCAGTGAGCTCCTCACCCCTCACTGGAAGCGCATCGACGAGCTGGCCTACCGACTCGACCTGGACAACATCGTCACTGGTGAGCGAACAATCCGCCGCATCGTCGGCATGTGAACTGGAGGAACTGACATGACAGCCCAGCCGACCGGAGTCACTCTCGTGCGAGAGGCCACTCGTATCGCCCGTGCCGTGGCCACTGGCCGCACCACGCGCGAAGAGGCCGAAGAGCTCGTCGCCCTCGGAGCCAAGATCGCCCACCGGACGAGCACCACATGGTCTGCCTCCCAGAAATACCGCCCGGGCTGGAACACCCCAGCGGCCATCAATCTGATGAACGCCGTGGGAAACCTGGCCGTCGTGTCTACCGCAGGCAAGCTCTGCGCCGCACTTGAAGAGCGGCCCGGGATGTCCCCGCTCGACTACCTCACGAGCTTGCGGCTGGACACGCTCCCGGCTTGGCCGCTACCCGACGACGCCGCAGCCGTGGTTGTCGTCTACCGCCGCGGCGGCACAGGCTTTAGCCGCCTCTGGTCTGCAATCGGCAAGGGCGACGAGGCCGAAATCAACCGGGCGATCACCAAACTGATCGACGCCATCCATGGTCCGAGCGGGTTCTGGGCCAGAGGTCTGGGCGACTAGCGGGGGACCGCTTGGTGTTTCTCGTCTGCGGGTCTACGGTGCGCCCCACGTCGGCCAAGAGGCCGGCCAAGACGTGGAGGACATCATGGCCCGCAGGCTGGAGATGATCGGTACCACTTCGGAAGAGGGGAAGTGCCCGACGTTGTACGAGGACCTCGACAGCGGGGAGATCCTCGTACAGGGGGTGGCGGTGACCGACCCCGAGGACGTGAAGCAGCTCAAGGACGTCGCGCCCCATGAGGGGTTCGTCGTCGTGCCGCGTGAGCTGCTCGTACGCTTCGGGCCCAAGGAGTAGCCAACGTGCCGGAGTTCATCGACGACGCCACCTTCGGCGACTACTTCCGGGAGTTCGAGCACACCGCGTGGCGGCTGGAGACTCGGCGCGCCTATGCGTCCGACGTGGGCGGTGAACGATACGCCCGGTTCCTGCGCGGCCAGGAGCTCGGTCTGGCGCCGTCCGCGTGGACCGCCAACATCGAGGAGCAGGTCGCACAGGGCAAACGGATCGAGCGGGTGCGGGTCCTCGACGAGCCGCCCACGGACGGGCAGCGCTTCCTGTTGGCGAGCGCGGTGAACAACATCGCCGCAGGTGAGGACATCCGGCACCTGTGGCGCGCCGACGCCGACAGGCTCGGTCTCCCCGCAGAGGACTTCTGGCTCTTCGACTCCCGCCGGGCGCTTCTGCTGCACTTCGACGCGGCCGACGAGTACCTCGGAGCCGAGCTGGTCAAAGACCCTCCCCTCATCCTCCGGTACTGCCAACTCCGGGATGCTGCCTGGCACTACGCGCTGCGGCGCGAGGAGTTCGTCGGCCAGGTACGTTCCCGTGTGTGAGCACTGATTTCCAGCAGGCCCGGGTCGTCCTCGGTGCGCGGCTGCGCGAGCTGCGCACCGAGGCCGGGCTCACCGTCAGGCAGCTCGCCGAGCGGTGCGGGTGGGCGCCGTCGAAGGTCTCCAAGCTGGAGAACGGGCGGCAGACCGCCACCCTCGGCGACCTCGACTCCTGGGCCCGGGAGACCGGCCAGCCAGCCAACGCCGACGAGCTCAAAGGCCGGCTGCGCGGGCTGGAGACCCGCCAACGCAGCTGGCGCCGACAGTTGGCCGCCGGGCACCGCGTGGTCCAGGAGCTCAACGCCGTCCAGGAGCAGCAAGCCCGCAACATCCGACTGTTCGAGCCCGCGATCGTCCCCGGTCTCTTCCAGACGCCGGCCTACGCCCGCAGCGTGCTCACCGACGTCTCCGAACGGCACGGAACGCCGCGCGATATCGAAGACGGGGTCCGGGCCCGCATGAAGCGGCAGGAGACCCTGTACCAGCCTGGGCACCTCGTGCAGGCCGTGATCTGGGAAGCCGCGCTGCATACGCTCCGGTGCTCACCGGCCGCCATGGTCGCTCAGCTCGACCGGCTTGCCGGCCTTCCGGGGATGGACACCATCACGCTCGGGATCATCCCCTTCGGCGTACGGATGCGGGTCTCGCCGAAGCATGGGTTCTGGGTCATGAATGGCAGTCTCGTCATCGCCGACACCTGGAACGCCGAGCTGTGGCTCGACGCGGCCGACGACGTCGCGCTGTATCTGAAGCTCTGGGACGAGCTGAATTCCGTCGCGGTATACGGCCAGCACGCGCAGCGGCTCATCGCGCGCGCGAGGGCGGCACTGGACCTCGCGTGAGCAACATCCCGAAATTCGCCACAGCCGACGAGAAACTCCGAGAAACACAGCGGATTCGGAGAAACACCGCTCTCTACCTTGCTGCCTATGAGGCCAGCGCGCAGATTCTCCCCCCTCAGCATCCGTCCGCCGTGGTTGCCGCTCGATGGCGTGATCGACGCTGTGGCCGCAGGGCAATGGTGGGACGCCGTCGTTGTCGAAGGCGTCCTCGGACGTGTCGTCGCCGCTCAGCTCCAGCACACCGCTGGCGAGCGCGCCGGCCCAGTCCTGTGCGACCCCGGCGGCCCCAAACCTCGCGTCTACTTCCTGACTCCGGCGGGAACCGCTGATCGGTGGGCAGTGCCTGGCTCTGTCGCCTTCGGGGAGTGCTGCTACGTCGTCCTCAACGGCACGCTCGACGCCGATACGGCCGGCGTCCACTGGCTCGTCGCGCCTCTCTGCCGCCACCCCGAACCGCTCGTCGCCCCGCAACTCCTGCGCGCACTCCTGACGGAACACGGGAGCAGGCCATGACCTCGCCCGGCAACGACTGGCTCCTCTCCTGCGTGCCCCACCCCCGACACGTGCAGTGGACTTGGGACGCGGGTGAGTTCGCGCTCGTCACCTCCACCTCGTGGACCGTGGTCGAGGCATCGCTACTGCGCTCCCACGCCGTACTGCGAGAACTCCGCCGCATGGGCAAGCAGGCCGGCCCCGTGCTCGCCTACTCGGAACGCAACCTCGCCTGGTGGCTCGTAGGCGACGGCGCCGAGACCCACCTCGCCGAACTGAAAGAACTCTCCGTCAAGCCCCTCGGCTGGGAACTCCCCTGCCCTCCCGCACACGTGGCCTTCCAAGGGATCAGGTGGCTGGAGAACCCCGACGGCTCCGGTCGGCTCACCGACGCGCGTGACCTCCGCGCCGCTTTCGAAGC
>NZ_JBHVHQ010000316.1:0-8760 GCF_042800135.1 Streptomyces sp. NPDC057654
GCGGAGGCGGGAGAAGGACCGGCGGAGTTCGGACAGCGGCGGGAAGCGCCAAGGGCGGCGGCCCCGGGTCAGCGGCCAGGCGGCCAGGCCCAGCGCCAGCGAGATGGCATGGCCGATGTCGGTGTAGCTGGCGTCCGCGAGCAGGGGGAGGGCGAAGAAGAGCACCGCCCCGGTCCCGTACAGCCAGCGCCAGGGGTGCGGGAAGCGGTAGGTGAGGAGGCCGGCAGCGGCGGCGAGGCCGTAGGAGACGCCGATGTCGACGACGTGCTTCATCGAGTGCGGCAGCGAGTGGTCGCGGATGGCCAGGAGCAGGACCTCCTGGCTGATCAGCGTGGCCGCGATATGGGCGAGGGCGACCGTGAGGAACCAGCGCAGGGTGCCGACCCAGCGCTCGACGTTGGCGTGGACGAGCTCGAAGAGACCCGCGTAGAGGAGGAACGAGGACGGGCTCTCGATCCAGAACCCGCTGATCAGCAGCGCCTGTGTGGGGTGCTCGTTCAGCTCGTGGATGTTGCTGCTGGTGCGGTGCAGGAGGAAGGTCTCCAGGCCCTGGCTCGCGGCGGCGATCACGAGGCTGGTGATGCCGATGATGAGCAGCCAGATGTGGGTGCCGGGGGCGGAGCGTACCCATGCCCGTACCGCTCGTACGGCGCGTGCGCCCAGCGGGAAGTCGGCGGAGACGGCCCGCGCGCCCCGTGCGAGCGGGTCGAGATCCTGCCGGTCGGAGTCCCGCCGGTCGGGTTCCTGCCGGTCGGGTTCCCGCCGGTCGAGATCCCGCCGGTCGAGATCCCGCCGGTCCGGTTCGCCCGGCCCCGGGCCGGCCCGCTTGCCGCCGGTCATGGCCGGCCGCGCCGCCGTGGTGCGGCGAGGTACGGGCCCGCGGCCTTGATCTGCCGGATGACCGGGGACGTCTCCATCCGCTGCACGGCCGACAGCGAGGCGACGCTCGACGTCAGATAGGCGTACAGGGCCCGTACGTCGGCGCAGACGGCGACGGCCATCAGGTTGTACGGGCCGGTGATGGCGCAGGCGAAGGCGATCTCGGGGTGGCGGGCCAGCGCCTCGCCGGTCTCGTGCAGAGCGGCGGGCGGCACGGCGAGCATCAGGGTGACGTGCGTGCCCTGGCCCCACGCTCGGGGGTCGTAGTCGATGTCGAAGAACAGGGCGCCCTGGGAGCGGAGCTCGGCGAGGCGGCGGCGCACGGTCGACTGGGACCAGCCGGTGACGGCGCTCAGTTCGGCGAGCGGGGCGCGGCCGTCGCGGGCGAGCGCCGCGCACAGCCGCTCGTCGGCGGCGCTCAGCACCGGCGGCGGGCCCGCGCCGGGCCCCGGCCCCGGTTCGTAGGCGGTCAGCCGCTCGATCTGGTCCGGGGTCAGCGACTCGGACTTGTTGACGAGCCCCTGCGGGCCGCCGAAGAACTCGTGGATGAGGCAGTGCGCGGAGATCCCGGTCACCTGGGGCGTGCGCGGCAGCTTCTCCAGCAGCAGCGCCTCGCTGCTGCGGTCGCTGGCGACGCGCGTGACGGCGGCGATCTCGGTGCCGCCGGACAGCATGCTCACCCAGGAGGTGTCGGGGCGGCGGGCGAGCGCCTCGGCGACGGCGGTGGCCGCGTCGGGCGTGCACTGGACCCGTACGAGCCAGACCGTCTCGCCGAGCACGCCCGGATCGGTGAGGCCGAGGATCTTGATCGCGCCGCTGGTGCGCAGCCGGGTGTAGCGGCGCGCGACGGTCTGGTCGGAGACGCCGAGCACCTCGGCTATCCGGCTGAACGGGGCCCGCCCGTCGAGCTGGAGTGCGTGGACGAGCCGCATATCGAACTCGTCTCGGATGTCGGTTTTCACCACATGAGGCTAACCGGTGTCGGATAACGCCGCCCCGCGGACCGTGGCTGTGAGCGGGAACGGGGTGCGACCGACGGTGGTGCCCACGGGGCCCGCGGCAGAGGACGGGCCGTCTCTCTTCGGGAGCATCACATGCAGAACCCGCGCAGCGGTCCGGACGGCGTCGCACGCGGCAAGTGGTGGCCGCTCGTCGCCATCACCCTCGGCAACTTCATGCTGCTGGTGGACGTCACCATCGTCAATACCGCCCTGCCCCAGATGGCACACGGGCTGAACACGTCCTTCT
Source organism: Streptomyces sp. NPDC057654 (assembly GCF_042800135.1). Taxonomy (NCBI): domain Bacteria; kingdom Bacillati; phylum Actinomycetota; class Actinomycetes; order Kitasatosporales; family Streptomycetaceae; genus Streptomyces; species Streptomyces sp. NPDC057654. Next base: position 2,128 of record NZ_JBHVHQ010000316.1, read on the forward strand.
CCTCGCTCCAGTGGGTGATGGACATCTACGCGCTGGCGCTGGCCGCGCTGCTGATGGTGGCCGGTTCCGCGGCCGACCTCTTCGGCCGCCGCCGGCTGTACGTGCTGGGGCTGATCGTCTTCGCGGTGTCCTCGCTGGCCTGCGGGCTGGCCCCGGACGGGACCGTGCTGATCGTGGCGCGGGCCGTGCAAGGCGCGGGGGCGGCGGCGATGTTCGCCACCAACACCCCGCTGCTGATGGCGACCTATTCAGGCCGGGACCGCGGCGTCGCGTTCGGCGTGTGGGGCGGTACGGGCGGGGCCGCGACGGCGGTCGGGCCGCTGCTGGGCGGCGTGCTGACCGAGTACGCGGACTGGCGGTGGATCTTCTGGGTCAACCTGCCGCTGACCGCCGTCGCGGTGTGGGCCACGCTCCGTTCGGTCAAGGAGTCGCGCCTGGAGGCGACCGGTCCGCGGGGGACCCGGCCGGGCATCGACTGGCCGGGCGCGATCTCGTTCACGGTGTGCGCGGGGGCCCTGACGTACGGGCTGATGCGCGGCGGCGAGCACGGCTGGTCGGACTCCGGCACCGTGACGGCGCTGGTCGTGGCGCTCGCCGCGCTGGTCGTCTTCCTGGCCGTGGAGCGCCGGGCCCGGCAGCCGCTGCTGGAGCTGAAGCTGTTCCGCCGCCCGTCGTTCGCGGTGCTGATGGCGGCGGCCCTGCTGCTCCAGGCCGCGGCGTTCCCGTACCTCACCTACGCCGGGCTGTGGTTGCAGACGGTACTGGGTCTGTCCCCGATGCAGGCGGGGCTCGCGGTGATGCCGATGGCCGCGGTGTCGCTGGTGGTGGGCGCCGTGGGCGGCCGGCTGCTGCACCGGGTCGCTCCCCAGCTGCCGCTGGGCATCGGCATGGTGCTCATCGGCGCGGGCGCGCTGGCCCACTCGTTCCTCCTCTCCGCCGACTCGGGCTGGGCCACGCTCGCGCCGGGGCTCGCACTCGGCGGGCTCGGCGTCGGCATGTCCATGCCGGTGCTGGTCTCGGCCGCACTCGGCGCGGCCCCGCCGGAGCGCGGCGGCATGGCGAGCGGCGCGGTGAACACCTTCCGGCAGATGGGGTACGCGCTCGGGATCGCGATCCTGGGCATGGTCTTCGCGAGCCGGGTGCGCGGCGTGATCTCGGGCAGCGACGCGCTTCCGGCGGGCGCCGGGGGCCGGGCGGCCGAGGCGATCAGCGGCGGCCACTCGGGGGAGATCGTCGCCTCGGCCCCGGCGGGCGCGGCGCGGCACGGCGTCGAGTCGCTGGTCCACGAGTCGTTCGTGGCGGGGCTGGACCGCATCTGCCTGATCTCGGGCATCGTGGCGGTGGTCGCGGGGCTGGTGGTCCTGGCGGTGGTCCGCCGGAACGAGCCGGAGGGGGCGGCTCCGGCGGCGAAGACCGGCGACGGGGACGGGTCCGTGGAACGGCCGGACGTGGAGCCGGTGGGGGCCTAGCACCACGGGTGGGAGGCGAGGGGGCGCTCGGCCGCGCGTACGGCCGTCACGGCTCCGTCGGCGGCCGTGCCTTCCGCTCCACGGCGAGCGCCCTGAACTTCCGGGCAGCCGTGCAGAGATAGGTGTCGTGGCGCCAGACGAGGGACAGCGTGCGGTCGCAGCGCGGGGCGTCGATGCGGAGGATGGCGACGGGGACGTGGCCGAACGCGCCACGCGACATGGCGGGTACGAGTCCGATGCCGAGGCCGGCGCCGACCAGTGCCGGGGCCGCGCCGGGTTCGTCCCCCTCGCAGACGATGGTGGGCACAAGTCCTTCGGCCGCGAACAGGCGGTCCAGCAGGGCGCGTTGCCAGTGGCCGGCGCGGGTGGACACGAAAGGTTCGTCGGCGAGTTCGCGGATGGCGACGCGCTCGCGGCCGGCCAAGGGGTGACCGCGGGGGACGACGAGGAGCACCTCTTCGCGGAGCAGTTCGACGGAGTCGAGGGAAGAGCCCGTGAGGGGCTGCGAGGCGAGGCAGAAGTCGACTTCCCTGGAGCGGAGCTGGCGGCTCATGAGCTCGGCCGTGGACTGGAAGAGGCGGACTCGGACGTCGGGGTACCGGTTGCGGTACTCCGAGAGCAGGCCGGTGAGCGAGAGCAGCGTCTCGGAGGCGAGGGCGATCGTGCCGTGGTCGGGTCCGACCGCGTCGGCGAGTTCGCGGCGCGCGTCGTCGAGCTCGCCGAGCGCGCGGTCGACGCGGCGCAGAAAGGCGGTGCCGTACTGGTTGAGGCGTACCCGGCGGCCGTGCCGGTCGAAGAGCCGCACCCCGAGTTCGGCCTCCAGCCGGGCGATGGTGCGGCTCACGGAGGGCTGGGCGACGCGCAGTTCGGCGGCGGCCCGGCTGATGTGCTCGTGGCGCGCCACGGCCTGGAAGCAGCGCAGCGACAGGAGGTCCATGGGCGCGTCCTCGTCTCATGCCGTGTTCATGCCTTTCCGGACATGATCACATGGCGGAATTGGTCATGGAACGTATGAGGTTCGTGACCTACCGTCGATCTCGCAGGTCATGACGGACGGTGACGCACGCTCACCGCGCCGTTATTCGCACGACAACTCATAGAGGGGTCACAGCACATGAGCGATACCGACACCGCCGCTTCGCCGGATTCCGTCCCCGTCTCCCCCGCCTCCCCGACCCCGCCGGGTTTCGTGAGCTATGTGGAGACGATCCTGGCGGAGCTGGCGCGCGATCCGGGGCGTACGGTCGTGACGGCCGCGGACGGCGAGCGCGTCACGGCGGGCGAGTTCCGGGACCAGACCTACCGGATAGCGGCGGAGCTGGCCGCGCGCGGCGTCGGCCGCGACGTCACCGTCTCCATGCTCGTGGGCAACCGGCCGGAGGCGCTCACCGCGCGGTACGCGGCGAACCTGCTCGGCGCGCGCGTGGACTACCTCTATGTGGGCATGGCGCCCGAGGTGCTGGCGCGGGTCGCGGAGAGCGTCGACACCGAGCTGCTGCTCGTCGACCCGGAACTGGCCGAGGGCCCGGCGGAACTGGTGTCCCGGCTGCCCGGAGTGCCGGTCGCGTCCTTCGGCCCGAGCGGGCTCGGCGACGACCTGCTGGCGTGCGCGGCGCGCCGGCCGGCCGACCCGGTGGCCAACGCGGCCCGCCCCGAGGATTACTGGGGCATCCGGCAGACGGGCGGCACCACGGGCGTGCCCAAGGGGGTGTGCATGGCGCAGGGCCCGTACGCCGATTCGATGAAGTACCCCATCGCCGGCGCGGGCGACCCGTCCCGGTTCCTGGCCGCCACCTCGCTCGCCCATCTGTCCGGGGTGCTCGCCGACTACACGCTGACGTGGGGCGGTTCGGTGGTGCTGCTGCGGTCCTTCGACGCCGGTGAGGTGCTCGCCGCGATCGAGCGGGAACGGATCACCCATATGTGGCTGCTGCCCCCGCTGCTCTACGAACTCCTCGACCACCCGGATCTGGCCGCCACCGACCTGTCCTCGCTCAGCCGCGTCACCTACGGCGGCTCGCCGTCCTCGCCGAGCCGGCTGCGGCAGGCCCTGGAGGCGCTGGGGCCGGTGCTCTACGGCGCGTACGGGCAGTCCGAGGCGGGCTGGATCACCGAGGTGGGCCCCGGCGAGCACGAGTCGACGGACGACGACGGCCGGGTCTCGGTCGGCAGGCCGCAGGACGGCGTAAGGATCGAGATCCGCGACGAGGCCGGCAACGCGCTGCCGCCGGGCCGGGCCGGCGAGGTCCATGTGTCCACCCCGATGATCATGAGCGGCTACTGGAAGCAGCCGGAGCTGACCGCCCGGACCCTGCGCGACGGGTGGGTGCGCACCGGGGACGTCGGATATCTGGACGCGGCGGGCTATCTGTACATCGTCGACCGCATCAAGGACATGATCATCGTGGTGGGCGGCCACGTGTACCCCGGCGAACTCGAAGACCTGCTGCTCACGCACCCCGCCGTGGCCCAGGTCGCCGTCTTCGGGGTGCGCGGCGCGGACTCCGGGGAGCAGGTGCACGCCGCGATCGTCCCCGCGGCCGGGCAGAGCTTGGACCACGACCTGATCCGCGCGTATGTACGCGAGCACAAGGGCCCGATGTACGCGCCGGCCCACGTGCACACCCTGTCGCGCATCCCGCTGACCTCGGTGGGCAAGCCGGACAAGAAGCTGCTGCGGACGACGTTGGGGGAGTGAGCCCTCCTTAGCGGTGCGGGCGCTGCGGGCGCGTCTTCCCTGGACGGGGAGGCGCGCCCGACGCTTTTCGGCCATGGGTTGTAGGATGAATTCAGTTGTAGGATGACTGGGCAACCGGGCCACCGTGGAGAGGCTCTCCGGTGCCGTCGATCGGCCCATTCAGCACGGTCGGCGCGGTCGGCACTGTCGGCGCGGTCGGCGCGGTCGGCGCGGTCGGCACTATTCGACGTTTCGGGCATGGGGAGCATGCGCATGGCATTGCAGGCGGCGGGGCGGCAGTCCCTCGTGGACACCGTCGTCGATCAGCTGCGCGCGCAGTTGGCGGCGGGCGAGTGGCGGGTCGGGGAGCGCATCCCCGCCGAGCACGCGCTGGCCGAGCAGCTCCAGGTCGGGCGGAACACCGTCCGGGAGGCGGTGCGGGTGCTCGTACACGCCGGAATGCTGCGTTCCCGGCAGGGCGAGGGGACGTTCGTGGTCTCCATGGCCGACCCCGGGGACATCATGCGCGGCGTGCAGCGGGCCGGGGTCCGGGACGTGCTGGAGCTGCGGATCGCGCTGGAGGCGGAGGCCGCCCGGCTGGCCGCGCTGCGCCACGAGCCCGCCGACCTGGAGCGGATGGCGGCGGCGCTGGACGCGCAGACGCGGCTGGAGGACGCGGAGGGCCAGCCCTCTTCCGGGAGCCTGGAGCTGTACGCCGACCACGACGTGGAGTTCCACAAGGCCGTGGTCGAGGCCGCGCACAACGCCGCGCTGACGGCGACGTACGGCTGGTTCGCCAGCTCGGTGCGGGAGGCGCTGGTCTCCTCGCTCGGCGACCACGAGATGCCGAGGGTCATTCACGGCGACCACCGGGCCGTGCTCGACGCCATCGCGTCGGGCGACCCCGAGGCCGCCGAGCGCGCGGCGCGCGAGCTGCTCGCGCGTCCGAAACAGGCCGTCGAGGCGTTGCTGGCCGAACTCTGAGCGGGGCGGGGGCGGGGCCCAGGCCGCCTGGCAGGCGGCTGCCCACCCCGCGTGCCCGTCCACCCGTTCCCCGTCCACCGTCCACCCGCCCAATTACATGCATCCACCACCTAGGTACTCACATTCGGAGAGGCGAACCATGTCGGAGACGAGGTCCGAAGCACCACTGATCGACGCGGAGGAGGATTTTTCGCCCGCGCCACCCGTGGCCGAGGCCCGGCGTCGGCTGCGGGCCCACCCGACGCTGATCCTGCTCGGCATCGTGCTGGCCTCGCTCAACATGCGCGCCGCCCTCTCGGGCGTGTCCCCGCTGCTCGGCGAGATCGGCGATCACTTCGGCCTCACGGCCACCGTGAGCAGCCTGGTCACCACCATTCCCCTGGTCTTCATGGGCCTCGGCTCGATCGCCGCCCCCAAGCTGGCCCGCCGCTGGGGCACCGAGGCCGTGCTCTTCGGCGCGCTCGCGCTGCTGTGCGGCGGCATCCTGCTGCGCATCGCGCCGCCCGTCGTCGCGCTGTTCGTCGGCTGCGCGCTCGTCGGCACCGCGATAGCCCTGCTCAACGTGTTGATGCCGGGTCTGATCAAGCGGGACTTCCCGGAGAAGGCCGCGGGCATGACCGCGCTCTACTCCACCGCCATGATCCTCGGCGCGACCGCCTCCGCGGCCGCCGCCGTGCCGCTGGAGAACGCGCTCGGCGGCTGGCGCGGCTCGCTCGCCTCCTGGTCCGCACTGGCCGCGGTCGCGGCCGTCGTCTGGATCCCCCAGGTGATCATCGCCCGCCGCGGCACCAAGCACGGCGCTGCCGCCGCCATCCCGAAGCACCTCGTCGAGGACGGCCCGAACCTCTCGCGTTCGCCGATCGCCTGGCAGGTCACGCTGTTCATGGGCTCGCAGTCGCTGGTCGCGTACGTCTGCATCGCCTGGATGCCGACGATCTTCACCGACCACGGCATGAGCAAGAGCCAGGCCGGACTGGTCTTCGCCTTCAACACGCTGGTGCAGATGGTCGGTTCGTTCGTCGTGCCGATGCTCGCCGGCCGGATGCGCAGCCAGCGGATGCTGTCCGTCGGGGTCGTCGTCCTCATGGCGGCGGGCATCGCCGGCCTGCTGGTCGCGCCGGTGGCCGGGGCCTGGGTGTGGGCCGCGCTGCTCGGCGTCGGACAGGGCGGCGCGCTCGGCCTCGCCCTCACGATGATGGTGCTCCGCACCCGCGACGCCCACACCGCCGCCCGCCTCTCGGGCATGGCCCAGACCTGGGGCTACCTCCTCGCCGCCGCGGGCCCGCTCGCCCTCGGCGCCGTCCACCAGGTCACCGGCGGCTGGTCCACCCCGATCGCGATCCTCCTCGCGGTCTGCGTCGGCCTCGTCTTCCTCGGCCTCGGCGCCGGCCGCGACCGCAAGATCTGACCCCGGTCCTCACAGGTTCCGGTCGCCGTCCTCCGTGACGTCGCCGGACGGGCTCCATTGAGCCCGTCCGGCGATTGAGGACACGACACCCGGCC
>NZ_JBHVHQ010000317.1:0-8734 GCF_042800135.1 Streptomyces sp. NPDC057654
GCGGCGGGCCGAACCGGATTTTGGCGCGGCTCACCGTAGGGGCGATCGGGACGACGAACAATGACTGTGACGGAAGTTGCCTACAGGCAAGGGCAGTTAAGGCCATCACTGTACGGGCCGACCGCGCGCACGGTCATTCGGCGGCACGCCGCCGGGTCGGCCGCGCCCCCTCACGCCTCATCCCGTACGAGCCTCAGCAGCCGGTCCGCGACGGCGCCGTCCCCGGTCCGCACGCCGTCGTGCTCGAACTCGTCCGTGACCCAGGTGCGCAGCCCCCGGATCGCGCGGGCGGTGCGCAGCGAGTCCGCGGTGTCGACGTACAGGTCGTCGTGGTAGATCGCGGCGGCGACCGGCACCTCGTTGCGGGCGAGCCGCTCCGGGTCGTACAGCGGGCCCCACCCCTTCCGCTCGGCGAGCAGTTCGGCGGTGCGGCGCAGCGGGCGCAGGGCGGGGTGGGTGCGGAACATCCAGGGGTGCACCGTCTCGCCCGTGAAGAGGAAGGGGCCGCCGGTCGCGAAATGCCGGTCGAACTCGGGGAATTCGCCCCTGACGCGTTCGGCCGCCCAGTGCGTGACGTGCCCGTCCTGGGCATAAGTTGCCTCATGGAGCAGCGCGTAGAGGGGGTTGGCGGCGTGCGAGAGCACGGCGGCGGCCTGTTCCCCGAACTCGTCCGACAGCCGCGGCCCGGCGACGGTCGGCACGAACGCGGACTCCAGCATGTAGTGCAGCCGGTGCGAGCCGTCGCCCGTGCCGAGGAGGATGCCGAGCTGCTGGAACGCCTCGGGCGTGAGCAGCGTGCCGTCGGCCAGCACCTCCTCGCGGCCCGCGAGGTGCTCGGCGATGCGGCGGGCGGCGGCCTCGTCGCCCGGGTAACGGGCGTAATGGGCGTGGGTCTTGCGCTCCATGCGCGGATAGGCGGCGCGGTAGACGGCGTCCGCGTCGGCGTCGAGCCCCGGCAGCCCGCCGGTGATCAGCACCTCGGCGAGCCCCTCGGGCGCGTACGAGAGGTAGCTGACCGCGCAGAAGCCGCCGAAGCTCTGGCCCAGCACGGTCCAGGGCCGGCCGCCGGTGAGCTCGGCGCGGACCAGTTCGCAGTCGCGGACGATCGCGGCGGCGCGGAAGTGCGCGAGGTACTCCGCCTGCGCCTCGGGGCCCCCGCGCAGCGGCAGCGTCTGCCGGGTGGCGGGGGTGGAACGGCCGGTGCCGCGCTGGTCGAGGAGGAGGACGCGGTAGTCGTCGAGGACCCGGTCGAGCCAGTGGGCGCGGCCGACGGGACGGGGCGCGGCGCTGCCGGGGCCGCCCTGGAGGAACACCAGCCAGGGCAGGTCCTCGCGGGCGCGGGTCGCGGCGACCTCGCGCCCGTAGAGCCGGATCCGCTCGCCGTCCGGGGCCCCGTGGTCGAGCGGCACGTCGAAGACGTGGTCGGTGAGGACGAGACCTGGCTGGCGGACGGAGGTTTTCCCGGCGGCGGCCTTCGGCATCTGTTCCATCCTCACTTCGGCGGGGCGCACAGCAGCGCGTAACGGGTTCGACAATCCCACTTTCTCCGGGCACAACCTACCGAGGGGCAGCCGGTGGCTCAGAAGATCGACGACGGGGGGCGGGCGGACGACCCGGCCGCCATAGGGCGCCGCGTGCTGCGGCCGCGGCTCGCCGACGCGCGCCGGGCGCTGTCCACGGGCGCGGCCCAGGACGCCCGCGAGCTGTTCCGGCCGCTGCGCGAGGAGGCCGCCGCGCTCGGGCTCGTACCGGAGGAGTCGGCGGCGCTCCTCGGCCTCGGCGACTGCGCGCTGGAGACCGGCGACCTCGCCGACGCCCGCGACCGCTTCGCCGAGGCCGAACGGCTGCTCGCCGACGAGCCGCTGCCCCGCCGCGCGCCCGCGATCCGCGGCCGGGCCACCGCGCACCTCCTGGCGGGCGAACTGCACTACGCCTGCTACCTCCTGGAGTCCACGGTCGACGAGCTGAACGCCTCCGGGCAGCACGACCCGGACGCCCTGCTGCTCCTCCACACCGCCTCGATCGCCCCCTACATGGACATGGGCGCGCACGCCCGCGCCGCGCACGCCGCCGAGCTGGCGCTGGCCCTCGCCCCGCGGGCCGGCGACCCGGGGCTGGTCGCGGGGGCGCACCGCGGAGTGGCCCGCACGCTGCTCGCCGAGGGGCGGGCGGCGGAGGCCGGCGCCTCCCTCGACACGGCGCGCGAGCTGTACGAGCGGCTCCAGCTCCGCACCGGCCTCGCCCACTGCCACTGGATGCTCGGGTACGTGCACGCGCAGGACGGCGACCTGGAGCGGGCCGAGCGCGAGCTGCGCACGGCGCGCTCCATGCTGGCCGCCAAGCGGGCGGCGCTGTTCGTCGTGCAGGTGGAGGTGGAGCTCGCCGACGTACTGCGGCGGCGCGGCCGGCCGGGCGCGGCGGAGGCGCTGCTGCTGCCGCTCCTGGAGGTGGCGGAGCTGAACGCCGAGCGGGGCGCGGTGCACGCGGGCGGCGCGCACCGGCTGCTCGGCCTCATCGCCGAGGACCGGGGGGACACGGAGTGCGCCGAGGAGCACTACTGCGCGGCGCTCTCGCTGCTGGAGCGGACCGGGGCGGCGGGCGACCTGGCGGACCTGTGCCGGCTGCTGGGCGATCTGCTGCGCCGTACGGGCCGGGTGGAGGCGGCCCTGGACGCGTACCGCACGGGGCTGGGGCACCGGGCCGCGCCCGGCACGACGACGCTGGGCCCGGCGCCGGTGTAGGGCCTTGCGTCAGCCGCTCTTGCGGTGCGGCTCCAGCAGCGCGTCCCAGCCGCGCCGCAGGTCCTGGTACTCGCCCTCGCACAGCTCCGCGCGCTCCGCTGTGAGCGTCTCGCCGTCGACGAGCTTCTTGTGGCGGGCCGGGGCGGAGCCGTAGACGTAGCAGCGGTAGTTGGCGGCGCGGGCCGCGTCCGGGGAGTGCTCGTCGGAGAAGTCGACGTCCTCGGGGCCGGCGTCGCGGGCGTAGAGCGCGTAGCTCTCGGCGGCGTCGAGGACCGCCGCGACGCCGGAAGAGCCCATCGGGATGAGGCTGTACGCGGCGAACTGGTCGGCGACGTCCTCCTCGCGGCCCGTGACCGGCAGGCGGAGCTTGTCCTTCAGGGCGTGCGCGATCTCGTGGTAGAGGGTCTCGGTGACCACGCCGGCAGTCTTGGCGTCGACGGTCCGGCGGCTGTTCCCGTCGTCGGCGCCGTCGCCGAGGGCCTCCTCGAACATGCCGTGGAGCTCCTCGACGGTGCCGTAGCAGATGGTGATCCGGCCGGTCTCGGCGTCGTACACGTCCTGTTCGGAACCGCCGCAGGACATGGCGACGATCTTGACGTCGGAGGGCAGCCGCACGCGTTCGCCGACGGCCCGGGCGACGCGCTCGGGGATGCGCCGCTCCATGAGGAAGGCCCGGCCTTCCCCTTTGCCGCCTTTCTCGGGCTCATAGGAGACGGACAGGCCGCCGCTTGTGGGGGACGCGGCGGCCTGCGACTCGTCGCCGACGCATGCCGTGGTGGCCGCGGCGCAGACGCCCATGACCGCCAGAGCCGCCGCGGTGCGCCCGAGGGCGCGACGACGCTCCATGCGGTCGGACGGCCTGGAGCGGCCTCCGGCATGGTGCAGCATGGACAGCACTCTGCCGGAGAGTTCCCTGGTACGGAATCCGCCGCGGGTCTTGGATCACCCCCGCCGATGGGCGGGGGTGCGCCCGGTCCGCCGGTCCGCTTCGCGGGCCGGTGCGGCAGGCTTGAGGCGGACGGTACGCGCGACGGAGCGACCCCGACAGAGCAGAGGCGAGGTAACGGGCGGTGATCCGGGTAGCGGTGGTGGACGACGAACAGCTCGTCCGGTCCGGGCTGCGGATGATCCTGGGCACGGCCCCGGACATCGAGGTGGTCGCAGACTGCGGCGGCGGCACGGCCGTGGAGACCGTGCTGGGGCGCGCGCCCGACGTCGTCCTCCTCGACATACGGATGCCGGACGTGGACGGGCTCACGGTGCTGCGCAGGCTGCGGGCGGAGCGGCGGCCTCCGGTCGTGGCGATGCTCACCACCTTCGACGCCGACGAATACCTCACGGCGGCGCTGCGCGCCGGGGCCTCCGGCTTCCTCCTCAAGGACACCGATCCGGAGCAGCTCGTACGGTCCGTACGGACCCTCGCGGCGGGCGGCAGCGTCCTGGACCCCGGCGTCACCCGCGCCGTCATCGGCGGCTATCTGGCGGCGGGCGCGGAGACGCGCGCGGCCGAGGCCGTACGGGGGCTCACGCCGCGCGAACGCGAGGTCCTCACGCACGTCGGCGCCGGCCTCTCCAACGCCCGCATCGCGGACCGCATGGGGCTGGCCCCCAGCACGGTCAAGGACCACGTACGCGCCGTGCTCGGCAAACTCGGCGGCCTCAACCGCGTCCAGGCCGCCATTGTCGCGGACCGCGCGGGCCTGGTCACGGGGCTGATCCGGCCCCGGCCGACGGCTGCCGCCGGTGGCTCCGCCCTCGACCCCGCCAGTCCCTCCGATCCCCCGGCCCACGGCCGGGGGCCGGCCGTGCCGCCGGCATGAGGGCGGCCATGGCAGGAACGGCCGTCGCCGACGCGGGCGCCGGTGCGACGGCGGGCGCGGGTGCACGGGCCGTACGGACGGGCACCCGGCCCGAGGCCGGACGGGGCGCCGGGGCCTCGGCGCCGCAGGCGAACACCACAACGGACGCGGCGGTACGAGCCGTACGGGCGCACACCACGGGCCCGGCCGAGCGGGAAGCCGCCGTGGCCCCGGCGTCGGAGGCGAACACCGCGACGGACACGGCGGTACGAGCCGTGCGGGCGCACATCACGGCCCACGCCGGGCGGGGATCCACCGTGACCCCGGCGCCGCAGGCGAACACCGCGCCCACGGCCGGACGGGAGGCCGCCGCAACGCTGACGCCGGAGCCGGACACCGCACCGCGAGCCGCGCGGGCGCACACCACGGGCCCGGCCGAGCGGGAAGCCGCCGTGGCCCCGGCGCCGGAGGCGGCAGCACGAGCCGTACAGGCGCACACCACGGCCCACGCCGAGCGGGAAGCCGCCGTGGCCCCGGCGTCGGAGGCGGACGCCGCGACGCGCGCGGCACTGGCGCGAGCGGGGCAGGCGGGGGACGTACCCCGCGCCGTCGCCTCGCCCGCCGTGAGGCGACGCCCGTGGTGAAGAAGTGGCGGCGGGGCCACCGGCCCGGCGGCCTGTGTGCGGGCCGCATGGCCATCGTCGTGCCCGTGCTGCTCGCGCTCGCCGACGCCGTGCTCGTCAACGGGGTCGATCTCGGGCTGGAGCTCGGTGTCTCGCTGGCGGCGGCGGCCGTGCTGCTGTGGCGGCGGCGGTTTCCCGTCGCGGTGTTCGCGGCGACGCTGCCGGGGATCTACATCGGCTATATCTGGTTCGCGCCGATGATCGCCCTGTACACCGTGGCCGCCCGCCGCACCGACCGGCGGCTGCTCGCCGCCGCCGGGTTCCTGCTGGTGCTCGCGCACTTCCTGCCGTATCCGCTCTCCGAGCTGACCTGGGACGAGCCCCGGCAGACGGCCCTCGCGCTGGTCGACGCGTGCGTCAGCGCCGCCGCGCCCGTCGCGCTCGGGCTGCTCACCCGCACCCGCCGCGAACTCGCCGCCCGGCTCGCCGAGCTGACCCGCAGCCGGGCCCGCGAGGACCGGCTGCTGGCGGACCAGGTGGTGGCCACCGAGCGCGCCCGCCTCGCCCGCGAGATGCACGACGTCGTCGCGCACCAGGTGAGCCTCATCAGCCTCCAGGCCGGGGCCGTGCAGATCAGCACGGCCGACCCGACGGCGCGCGACGGGGCCCGTACGATCCGCGAACTGTGCGTACGGACCCTGGACGAGCTGCGCCACCTGGTCGGCATCCTGCGCGCGGCCGGCGGCGACGCCGAGGAACTGGCCCCGCAGCCGCGCCTCGCCGACCTGCCGCGGCTGATCGAGGTGAGCGCGCTCGACGTGGCGTACGAGCACGGGGAGGGGGGTGATGGAGGCACAGCGCCTGCCGCCCGCTATCCCGAGGCGGTGGAGCGGGCCGCCTTCCGTACGGTGCAGGAGGCGCTGACCAATGTGCGCAAGCACGCGCCGGGCGCGCGGGTACGGGTCCGGGTCGGCGAGTCGGACGGGGCGCGGCTGCTGGTCGAGATACGCAACGGGCCCGCGGACGCGGCGCTGGCCGCGCCGGGGCTGCCGGGCGGCGGCCACGGTCTGGTGGGGCTGCGGGAACGGGCGCAGAGCCTCGGCGGCACGCTGGAGGCGCACCCGACGGGAGAGGGCGGCTTCGTCGTACGTGCGGAGTTCCCGGGTCCGTGACGACGCGGTCCACGACAGCGCGGCACGTGACAACGCGGCGCCTGACAACGCGGCACGCGACGACGCGGAACGGGCTACGCGGACTACGCCGAGAACGCGCTACGCCGAGAGCGGGTCCGCGGCCTCGTCCGTGGCGCTCGCCAGGTCCGGGTAGACCTCGAACAGGCGGCGCACGCCCAGCGCGGAGAGCACCCGGTTGACGTGCGAGCCGTCGACCGCGCCCTGGGCGGGCAGGATCAGGCGGAGACGTCCCTGACAGGACCGCATCAGGCGGCGGGCGGCGATGAGCACGCCGACGCCGCTGGAGTCGCAGAAGCGGACCTCTCCGAGATCGAGCACCAGGCTCCGGCGGCCTTCGGCGACCGCGTCGTGCACGTGCTGCCGCACCGCCGGCGAGGTCACCAGATCCATCTCGCCGGAGACTTGCAGCACGGCCCAGTGGCCCTGTTCGCCCTCCATCACTTTCAACGTCACGCGCTCGAAGCCCCTTCGCTCGGTCGCCCTGTCGCTCGCTGTCCGGCGGCTGTCCGGAACGGGCCCTTCCACGACTGCGGCTGCCCGGCCGCTCCCTCATGAAACACCGTGCGGCGTAAAGGGCTCGTGACGACCCTATGCCCACCTGGGGTGCAGAAACCCCAAAGTTCCGGTCACACCCGCATAACTCATCGGCGTATTCAGGCAGGAACGATCCGGATCGATCAGGGACAACCCACACAAAGTGACCGGACTTATACCATCCGCAGCCAGTCGGGCGCGCACTTTGCCGCAAATCGACGTGCGTTGTCGGTGGCTGGGACTACATTCGATGAGTATGTGAGCGCGCGCACAAACTGCCCGCGAGCTGCCGGGAAGGACGGGGGAACCGGCGGCGGACCAGCAGCGGAGCGGGTGGGGAACCCGCCGGGAAAAGATCGGGACGGCTTCCTCGAAACGGCTTCGTACCCATGGGTAGCGCGGTGCAGGACGGGTAGCCAGACCAGAGGTGAACGGATGGGGGCCGCATGACGAATGACGCACCACCCCGCTGGGACCGCATGATGCAGCAGCGGCTCGCGCGGGGCGAGGCCGCCGCGCTCGGAGAGCTCTACGACCGCTTCGCCTCGCTCGTGCACGGCCTCGCCCACCGCGTCCTCGACGACGAGGAGGCCGCCGACCGCATCACCCGCGAGGTCTTCGGCTACGTCTGGGAGCACCCGGACGCGTACGACCCCAAGCAGGGCTCCCTCCGCTCCTGGATCGCCAAGATCACCCACCGCCACTCCGTCCAGCGGCTGCGCCACGACGAGACGCACGGCGAGGGCACCCCCGAAGAGGTCGAGGAGAAGGTCCGCGAGGCATCCGCCGCCGCCCGCGCCGACTACATCGTCACCTCCATGCCCGCACCCCTGCGCGCCGCGCTCGAACTCGCCTACTTCCGCCGCCTCGACTACCGCCAGGCCGCCGCCGACCTCGGCGTCACGGAGGACGAGGCCCGCCGCCGGCTGCGGCTCGGCCTCCAGCTGCTCTCCACCGCCCACCACTCCTCCCGCTCCATCCCGCCGCCCGGCTACGGGAGGGCGCTGTGAACGAGCGGTGCGGCCCCGGGCGGTGGGACCCCGACGACGGCTCCTGGGACCGGAACGAGGGCGGCACGGGACCGGGGGCGCGCGGGAATCCGGGCGGCGGCCGGGACGACGGCACGCCCGGCGACGGCACGCGCGCCTCCCCCGGCCCCGCCACGCCGCCGCGCATACCGACTCCGCGCGCCGCCCCCGAGGACGGCGACCGCTGGCCGTACCCCACGCAACCACCCGCCCCGGCCCCGGACACCATGCAGCCTCAGCAGGCACAGGAATCCCCGCCCCCGACCCCGCCGGCTCCCACGCCCCCGCCTCCGCCTCCGGAGGAGGCCGCTTCAGCCGGTCCCCGGTCGCACAAGGTGCTCAAGTCGCTGCTCGGCGCGTGGGCCCTGGCCGCCTGCTCCAGTGAGGAGACCCTGGAGGTCGAGGCGCACCTCACCGAGTGCGCGGCCTGCGCCGACGAGGCCGTGCGGCTGCGTGACGCGGTGGGGCTGCTGCACCCCGAGGAGAACCTCGACCTCGACCCGATGCTCCGCTCCCGCGTCCTCGAAGGGTGCCTCGGCCGCCGCCCGGCCCGTATCCCGGTGCCCGACTGGGCCGCCCCGTACGACGCCGAGGCCGCCCGGCTCGACGCGCTGCTGCGGGACATGGGCGAGGCGGAGTGGCGGGCGCCGGTCAGCCTGCGGTGGTTCGAGGGCCGCCGGGCGGTGCGGCGCGACACCACGGTCGCCGGGGTCATCGGCCATCTCATGACCGTCGACGGCCTCGTCGCCGCCTCGCTCGGCCTCGCCGACCCGCTGCCGGGCGGCGAGGAGGGCTCCCCCACCGCCCGTACGGAGG
>NZ_JBHVHQ010000318.1:0-8719 GCF_042800135.1 Streptomyces sp. NPDC057654
GACCAGCGCGGCCTCGAATCCGCAGAATCCCCGCAGCCGCTCCTCCAGCCGGGCGTGCAGCTCGGTCGTGCCCGTGACGAGCCGGGAGCCGGTCGCCCCCGCGCCCCAGCGCCGCGCCGCGTCCGCGGCGGCCGCGGTGACCTCCGGATGCCGGGCCAGCCCGAGGTAGTCGTTCCCGGCCAGATCGAGGAGCGGGCAGTCGGCGGGGCGCGGCCGCAGGGTCCGTACGAGCCCCGCCCGCCGTCGCCGGCCGTGCTGCGCGTCGATCCATTCGAACGGGTCCTGCTGCATCGGCCGCACCTCGTCGTTCTGTGGGGTTTGCATAGAACGTAGCCCTCACGATGCGGGGTCAAGGTGCGGAAATACACACACCTCGCTCGACGGCTCTTGTATCAATCCTCCATAGTGCGAGGTTCGGATCCGGGCCAGGATCGGCAGCATGGATCTTCTGCACACACTGGTGGACAAAGGGCTGCGGCGGGAGCTGCCGACCCGTGAGGAAGCCCTCGCCGTCCTGTCGTCCGCCGACGACGAACTCCTCGACGTGGTGGCCGCGGCGGGCCGGGTGCGCCGCCACTGGTTCGGCCGCCGGGTGAAGCTCAACTACCTCGTCAACCTCAAGTCGGGGCTCTGCCCGGAGGACTGCTCGTACTGCTCGCAGCGGCTCGGTTCGCGCGCCGACATCCTCACGTACAGCTGGCTGAAGCCCGAGGACGCCTCGAAGGCCGCCGCCGCCGGGGTGGCGGGCGGCGCGAAGCGGGTCTGCCTGGTGGCCAGCGGGCGCGGGCCGAGCGACCGGGACGTGGACCGCGTCGCGCGCACGATCGAGTCCGTCAAGGAGCGGAACGAGGGCGTCGAGGTGTGCGCCTGCCTCGGACTGCTCTCGCAGGGGCAGGCCGAACGGCTGCGCGCCGCAGGCGCTGACGCGTACAACCACAACCTCAACACCTCCGAGGCCACGTACGGCGACATCTGCACCACCCATGACTTCTCCGACCGCGTCTCGACGGTCCAGCAGGCGCAGGCGGCGGGCATGTCGGCGTGCTCCGGGCTGATCGCGGGCATGGGCGAGAGCGACGCGGACCTCGTGGACGTCGTCTTCGCCCTCCGCGAGCTGGACCCCGACTCGGTCCCCGTCAACTTCCTCATCCCCATGGAGGGAACGCCGCTCGCCGGGGAGTGGAACCTCACGCCGCGGCGCGCGCTGCGGGTGCTCGCCATGGTGCGGTTCGTCTGCCCCGACGCGGAGGTGCGCCTCGCCGGAGGGCGCGAGGTGCACCTGCGCAGCCTTCAGCCGCTCGCGCTGCACCTGGTCAACTCGATCTTCCTGGGCGACTACCTGACCAGCGAGGGCCAGGAGGGCGGCGCGGACCTGGCGATGATCGAGGACGCGGGGTTCGAGGTGGAGGGCGCTGACACCAGGACGCTGCCCGCGCACCGGGGGGACGCGCCCGCCGCGCCCGCTGGGCCTGCCGCGCCCTCCGGCGCCGGTACGGACCGTGGCCCCCGTACGGACCTGGTCGCCGTGCGGCGGCGGGGCGCGGGCACGGATCTGCCGCCCAATGCCTGAGCCGCTCGCCCCCGACCGGCTCCTGGCCCTGGACCGGCGGCATGTCTGGCACCCGTACGGTCCGATGCCCGGCCGCCAGGACCCGCTGGTCGTGGAGTCCGCGGCCGGGGTGCGGCTGCGGCTCGCGCGGCCGGCCTGGGGTGCGGACGAGCTGATCGACGGGATGTCGTCGTGGTGGTCGGCGATCCACGGCTACGGCCATCCCGTGCTCGACGCGGCGGCGCGCGGCCAGTTGGAGCGGATGAGCCATGTGATGTTCGGCGGGCTCACGCACGAGCCCGCCGTGCGGCTCGCGGCCCGGCTGGTGGAGATCACCCCCGCCGGGCTCGAACACGTCTTCCTCGCCGACTCCGGATCGGTGTCCGTCGAGGTCGCCGTGAAGATGTGCCTCCAGTACTGGCGCTCGGTCGGCAGACCGCGCAAGCAGCGGCTGCTGACCTGGCGCGGCGGCTACCACGGGGACACCTGGCAGCCGATGTCCGTCTGCGACCCGGAGGGCGGCATGCACGGCCTGTGGCAGGGGGCGCTGCCCCGGCAGGTCTTCGCGGACGCGCCCCCGGCGGGGTTCGGCGCGGAGCTGGACGCCGGGTACGCGGAGCATCTGCGGGGTCTGATCGCGCGCCACGCCGACGAGCTGGCGGCGGTGATCGTCGAGCCGGTGGTGCAGGGGGCGGGCGGCATGCGCTTCCACTCCCCCGCGTATCTGCGGGTGCTGCGCGAGGCGTGCGACCGGCACGGCGTGCTGCTGGTGCTGGACGAGATCGCGACCGGGTTCGGCCGTACAGGCCGGCTGTTCGCAACGGAGCACGCGGGCATCACGCCCGATGTGCTCTGCCTCGGCAAGGCGCTGACCGGCGGCTATCTGACGATGGCGGCGACACTCTGCACGCCGCGGGTGGCGGAGGGCATCTCGCGGGGCGAGGTCCCGGTGCTCGCCCACGGGCCGACGTTCATGGCCAACCCCCTGGCGGCGGCCGTGGCCCGCGCCTCCGTCGACCTGCTGCTCGCGCGGGACTGGCGGCGCGAGGTGGAGCGGATCGAGGCGGGGCTGCGCGAGGGCCTGGCCCCGGCCGCGGATCTGCCGGGCGTACGGGACGTACGGGTGCTCGGCGCGATCGGCGTCGTCCAGCTCGACCACGAGGTGGACATGGCGGCCGCCACGCGGGCGGCGGCGCGGGAGGGGGTGTGGCTGCGTCCCTTCCGCGACCTGCTCTACACCATGCCGCCGTACATCATCGACGAGCACGACCTGGCCCGCGTCGGCGCGGCGGTGTGCGCCGCCGCGCGTGCCGCCTGAACCGAAGCCCGCTCCACACGGCCGGCGAAGCGGCCGTCACGAATCCAACAGGCCCACGCGAACGGGGAGTCGAGAACATGCCGGTGCTGATCGTCACGGGGACGGGCACGGAGATCGGGAAGACGGTCGCCACCGCGGCGGTGGCCGCCGTGGCGCGGGCGCGGGGCAGGTCGGCAGCCGTGCTGAAGCCCGCGCAGACGGGCGTGGCGGCGGACGAGCCCGGGGACGTCGCGGAGGTGCTGCGCCTGGCCGGGCCGGTGACGGGGGTGGAACTCGCCCGTTTTCCCGAGCCGCTGGCCCCGGCGACCGCCGCCTGCCGGGCCGGACTCACGCCCGTACGGCCGGACGAGATCGACCGGACGGCCCGGAAGCTGGCCGCCGAGCACGACCTGGTGCTGGTGGAGGGCGCGGGCGGGCTGCTCGTACATCTCGACGAGTCGGGGGCGACGCTGGCCGACGCGGCGCGCCTGCTGGACGCGCCGGTCCTGATCGTGGCCCCGGCCGGGCTCGGCGCGCTCAACGCGACGGCTCTCACGGCCGAGGCGCTACGGGCCCGTGGGCTGCGCTGCCACGGCGTGGTGATCGGCAGTTGGCCGGACGCCCCGGACCTGGCCGCCCGGTGCAATCTGGCCGACTTCCCGAAGTCTGCCCACGCGCCGCTGCTGGGGGCCCTCCCCGAACGCGCCGCCGCGCTCGACCCGGCCGACTTCCGTGCGGCGGCGGCGAGTTGGCTCGCGCCGGAGCTGGGCGGGACGTGGGACGCGGGGCGGTTCGGGGCGGAGCGGGGCTGAAGGGACGGGACGGTCGTACGGACGGCCTCCCTTCCCTCCCACCGGCGCGTCCCCTTCCGCCCACCGGGCCGGCGACGGCTGGAAGGGGCGCGGCGCGGGCAGAATCCTCGTACAGCTGTACCCGCTGTGCTGCTGTATCTACGGGGAAAGGCCGTCGCCATGACCGGGCGCACCAGGAAAATCCCACGTGATGCCGTGCATCACCCGCTCTTCGCGCGCGTCTACGAGAAGGTCGGCCCGATCGCCGACGTACGGGCGGGGGTGGGCGCGCGGCGGCGGGAGCTGCTGGCGGGCGTGTCCGGGCGGGTGATCGAGATCGGGGCGGGCAGCGGGCTGAACTTCGCGCACTATCCGGGCACCGTCTCCGAAGTGGTCGCGATCGAGCCGGAGCGGCGACTGCGGCAGGCCGCGCTCCAGGCGGGGCGGCGGGCCGAGGTCCCGGTGGACGTGGTGCCGGGGGCGGCGGAGGCGCTACCGGTGAAGAGCGAGGCGTTCGACGCGGCGGTCACGTCGCTGGTGCTGTGCTCCGTGCGGGATGTCGGGCGGTCCCTGGCCGAGGTGATGCGGGTGCTGCGGCCGGGCGGGGAGCTGCGGTTCTTCGAGCACGGGCTGGCGCCGGGGCGGGTGCAGGCGGCGGTGCAGCGCGCTGTGGACCGTACAGTGTGGCCGCTGCTGTTCGGCGGCTGCCACACGTCGCGGGACGTGCTGGGCGCGATCGAGGCGGCGGGGTTCGAGATCGTCTCGTGCCGACGGCTGCGGGTCCCGGAGGGCAGTACGCGCGTCCCCTCCTCGCCGTGCGTGCTGGGAAAGGCCAGGCGTCCGACGCATTGACGCCGCTTCCCCTCAACGCCCTCTGGTGCGGGGGAGGTTGAGCCGCGTACCGTTCGGCCGCACGGAGGGCGGCGGGCTCCCTCGGCGGGGCCCCTGCCGCGGGCCCCTACGGCGGTCCGCCGCGGTGACTCACCGGCCCGTCGCGGTCCATCCGTCACGATCCGTCCGTCGTGATCTACGTGATCTGGGGGATACATGGCGAGGCCGTTCCGGTTCGGCGTCAACATGCTCACGATCGGCGCCGCCGCCGAGTGGCGCGAGAAGTGCCGCAAGGCCGAGGCGCTGGGCTATGACGTGCTGCTCCTGCCCGACCATCTCGGCATGCCCGCGCCGTTCCCGGCGCTGGTGGCCGCCGCCGAGGCGACCGAACGGCCGCGGCTGGGCACGTTCGTGCTCAACACGGGGTTCTGGAATCCGACGCTGCTCGCCCGCGAGGTCGCGACGGCCGATCTGCTCACGGACGGGCGGCTGGAGCTGGGGCTCGGCGCGGGCTATGTGAAGGCGGAGCACGACAGCGCGGGGCTCCCGTTCGGCACGCGGGGCGAGCGCGTGGACCAGCTGGAGCGCACCGTCGCCGAGCTGGACCGGCTGCTGGGCGACCCGGAGCACGTACCGCGCTCCGGCCGCCGCCCGCCGCTGCTGCTCGGCGGCAACGGCGACCGGGTGCTGCGGCTCACCGCCCGCCACGCGGACATCGCCGCGTTCACCGGGGCGCGTGAGGACGCGTCCGGCAAGCTGTCGCTCATCAGCCCGGACGCGCTTGAGGAACGGGTGACGGCCTATCAGGGATTCGCCGCCGAGTTGGCCGAGCAGCCCGGAGGGACTGAACGGACCGGCCGGGCCGGACGGACCGAACCCGCAGAGCTGAACTATCTGGTCCAGGCGGTGGACGTCGTCGCCGACCGGCGCGCCAAGGCGCGGGAGACCATGCGGCGGCTGCCGGGGCTGTCGGAGGACGACGTGCTGGCGCACCCTGCCCTGCTGACCGGTTCCGTGAAGGAGATGGCGGAGCAGCTGCGCGCCCACCGGGACCGGTTCGGCTTCTCGTACTTCACGGTGCTGGACCCGGCGCTGGAGGCGTTCGGGCCCGTGATCGAGGAGCTGCGGGGCGCCTGACCGCGGAGACCCGCAGTCCGGCGGCCGTGCGCCGCCGTGCGCCGCCGTGCGCCGCGGGGAAGATGTTCGACCGCGCGGCGCGTCCGGTGGTGGGATACCGGCATGAGCGATCTTCGAATACGGGCCGCGGGCCCCGCCGACCTCGATGCCGTGCTGTCCTTCTGGAAAGAGGCCGCCGAGGGTACGAGCATCAGCGACGACCGGGACGGGGTGGCCCGGCTGGTGGCCCGCGACAGCGAGTCGCTGCTGCTGGCCGAGGTCGGCGGCGAGCTGGCCGGTACCGTCATCGCGGGCTTCGACGGCTGGCGGTGCTCGCTGTACCGGCTGGCCGTCCACCCCGGCTCCCGCAGGCAGGGCATCGCCACCGCGCTGCTGGCCGCTGCCGAGCGGCGGTTCGTGGAGCTGGGCGGGCGGCGCGGCGACGCGATGGTCCTGGAGGACAACACGGTGGCGCAGCGCGCCTGGGGTGCGGCGGGATACGCGCGCGAGCAGCAGTGGCGGCGCTGGACGAAGCCGCTGGGCCGTTGAACGGCCGAGGCGCGGCAACGCTGCACCGCCAGGGCGCTGTGACACCCTCGCGCGCTTTGCCCGTCCTTTACCATGGATGATTCACCCACTGTCATCCTCTTGTGAAAGGTGTGAGCGTCCGTCCATGGGCGAGCCTCCCAGTAGTCCCAACAGTCGACATCGAGCGATCCGTCCGCCCTTGCCCGATCATGGGACGGAGGTGAACCGATGACCGAAGTGATCCTCCTGGTGGTCGCCCTGCTGCTCACCCTCGCGTGCGCGGTCTTCGTGGCGGCCGAGTTCTCCCTGACCACGGTGGAGCGCGGCGAGCTGGAGCGGGCGGCCGAGCGCGGCGACCGCAAGGCCGAGGGCGCGCTGAAGGCCGTACGCGGTCTCACCTTCCAGCTGTCCGGCGCACAGCTCGGCATCACCGTCACCGGCCTGATCATCGGCATGATCTCCAAGCCGTCCATCTCCACGCTGCTCACCGGCCCCATGAAGGCGGCCGGACTGCCGGCCTCCGCCGCCTCCTCCACCGCCCTCGTCCTGGGCACCGTGCTCTCCACGGTCGTCCTGATGGTCGTCGGCGAGCTGGTGCCGAAGAACTGGGCGATCTCCCGGCCGCTGCCGGTCGCCCGGCGGGTCGCGGGGGCGCAGCGCGCCTTCAGCTCCCTCTTCCGGCCGCTGATCCGGCACCTCAACAACACCGCGAACCGCGTGCTGCACCGGATGGGCCTGGAGCCCGCCGAGGAGCTGGCCACCGCGCGCGGCCCGCGCGAGCTCGTCGCGCTCGCCCGCCACTCCGCCAAGGAGGGCGCGCTGGAGGCGGACACCGCCGAGCTGTTCGTACGGACGCTGAACCTCGCCGACCTCACGGCGGAGAACGTCATGACGCCGCGCGTCCAGGTCACGGCGCTCGACATCCAGGCCACGGCCGAGGACGTCGCCGACGCGACCCGCGCCACCGGCCTGTCCCGCTTCCCGGTGTACCGGGGCAGCCTGGACACGGTCGTGGGCGTCGCGCACATCAAGGACGTGCTGGCGGTGCCCGCCGAGCGGCGGCCCCGCCACCCGGTGGCCTCGCTGCTGCGGGAGCCCCTGCTCGTACCGGAGTCGCTGACCGTGGACCGGCTGCTGGACCGGATCTCCGGGAAGCGGAGCATGGCCGTCGTCATCGACGAGTACGGCGGCACGGCCGGCGTCGTGACGCTGGAGGACATCGTCGAGGAGGTCGTGGGCGAGGTACGCGACGAGCACGACCCCGACGAGACGCCCGACCTGGCCCCGGCGGGCACGGACGCCGAGGGGCGCGAGCTGTACGACGCGGACGGCGCGGCCCGTACCGACCAGCTCCAGGCGATCGGGCTGCGCGCGCCGGACGGCCCGTACGAGACCCTCGCCGGGCTGGTCGCCACGGAGCTCGGCCGCATCCCGGCGGAGGGCGACACCGTCGAGACGGCGGGCTGGCGGATCGAGGTCATGGACGCCACGGGCCGCCGGGCGGCCCGCGTCCGGCTGACCGCGCCGCTCCTCGCCGCCGGTGACGCGTACGACGACGAGGAGGCCGGCCGGTGACCGCGGTCCAACTGCTGATCGGCCTGGCGACCCTGGTCGTCAACGCCTTCTTCGTCGGGGCCGAGTTCGCGCTGATCTCGGTGCGGCGCAGCCAGATCGAGCCGCACGCCGAGGACGGCGACCGGCGGGCCCGCAGCGTCCTGTGGGGGCTGCGGCACGTATCGGCGCTGATGGCGGCGGCGCAGCTCGGCATCACACTGTGCACGCTGATCCTCGGTGTGGTCGCGGAGCCGGCCATCGCGCATCTGCTGGAGCCGGTGTTCCACGGCGTCGGCGTGCCGGAGGGGTTCATCCATCCGATCTCGTTCGTCATCGCGCTGGCCGTGGCGACGTATCTGCACATGCTCTTCGGCGAGATGGTGCCGAAGAACATCGCGCTCGCGGAGCCGGTGCGCACGGCGCTGCTGCTCGGGCCGCCGCTGGTGGGCCTGGCGCGCGCCCTGCGCCCGGTGATCTTCGCCATCAACGCCTTCGCGAACGGGCTGCTCAAGCTGTTGCGCGTGGAGCCCAAGGGCGAGGTGGCGGCCACCTTCTCGGACGACGAACTGGCCCGTATGGTCGCCGACTCCAGCGAGGCGGGGCTGCTGGACGACCGGGCCACCGAACGGCTGCGGGACGCCCTGGAACTGGGCCGCCGCCCGGTCAGGGACGTGGTGCTGCCGGTGGAGCGGGTGGTGTCCGCGCGGATCGGGGTGACGCCCGAGGGGCTGGAGCGGCTGTCGGCCGAGTCGGGCTTCTCACGGTTCCCGGTGATCGACGCGGGCGGCCGGATCCTGGGCTATCTGCATGTGAAGGACGCGCTCGACGCGAAGCCGCGGGATCTGCCGCTGCCCGTCGACCGGGTGCGGCCCATCGCGCGGGTGCGGGCCGCGACGCCGCTGGACGACGTGATCACGGCGATGAGCAGTACGGGCACGCACATCGCGGCCGTCATCGGCGAGGAGGGCCGGCTGGCCGGTCTCGTCACGATGGAGGACGTCCTGCGCGAACTGGTCGGACAGCCGCCGGCCGCGTGACGGCGGGGGGCGGGGC
>NZ_JBHVHQ010000319.1:0-8708 GCF_042800135.1 Streptomyces sp. NPDC057654
ACCACCACCCCCGCCCGCCTCCGAGCCCTCCTCCAGCACGTAAAGGCTGGTGCGTTCGTCGGTTGATCATCGAGGCCGCCATGGCTGGCCTCCGCGTTCCGTGGGCCGGGCCGGGAAGACCACGGACCCGGCCGGACGTCGTACTGGGGGACCGTGCGCATTCGTCCTGGGTGATCCGAGGGCATTTGCGTCGACGTGGGATCGATCCGCGCCGTCATCCCTAAACCTTCCGACCAGGTCCGTCACTGCCTGCGACGCGGCGGTGCCGGAGGCCGCCCACTTGTATTTGGCGCCGAGGCTTACGGACAGCGGAATACCGTTCGCAGGAGAAACCATAAATCGTCGGCAAAGCGCAAGGGGGAGAATTCAAGCCAGGCTCAATCAAGCCACTCGGCACGGAGGGGGCGTAGGGGCAGCATGCCAGAGGTCATAATTCGCAAAACATACATGTCAGACACAAGGCAGATTTATTCCATATTTACAACACCTTTGACTTTCACCAAGCCTTCACTCATGATTCTTTGAGAACTTCCGCACGGGGAGTTCGCATGGAGGGGGAATTCATCAGTGAGTAGGTTCGGTAAGTCCGTCGCTCTCGGCTTTGCGGCCCTGGCGCTCACGGTGAGCGGTTCCACGATGTCGGCCGCTGCCGATGCACCCGAGTCGACGGGTAATCCTTACAACGCGACAATCACTTACCACACGCGAGGCGACGGCACGCAGCCGCCCGCAGAGCTGGGTGATCCTGCAGAGTGGGCCGAGGCGTCGTTCAAGATGGATGATTCGGTCATCCAGCCGAAGGTGGAGGCATGTACCCACCCGGGCAGCGGCGGTAAGTGGTGCTACGGCTGGTACCTCACCGGCTCGACCGCTACCTCGAAGTATTGCTACTCGAACTACGACCACCAAACGAAGACCCACAAGTCCTCGGTGAACATCGGCAATGTGACAGTCAGTAGCGGTTGGGTCGCCAAGAAGGAGACTTCCAACGCTCACAGGACGACCGGCAGCGCGTACACCTGCAAGACGTACTACGCCACCAAGTAGAACTCGTTCCGCTCTCGACAGGAACTATCCGTAGACGGAAAAGCCGGTGAGGCTATTTCGCGAGCTGGATGATAACCGTTACAGCCGCGAAATAGCCTACGGGCATTTGCCGCGCGCCACACCCGACATCGAAACATCCACGCACACAATGGGGAAGGTCATCGCCCACCTTCTGCGCACTTACGTCACGCCGATCGCGGGGTCCCTCGGGGCCGGGCTGCTGCTGGGACTCATCGGCCCGGTCGCCGGCAAGGGAGACAACGCCGTCTGCTCCGCCCTGAGCACCATCTTTTCCGGTGGCTGGCCCTGGGGCTGCTTTGCCTTCCTCGTGGGCTACAGCTGTCGCTCCAAAACGATGTCCGCCATCCTTTCCTTTGCAGGGCTAGCGGTCGGCGTGGTCACGTACTACGGGTTCAAGCACATCAGCCCGAACAACCCGCCCGGGACGCACGGCACCGTCGGCGAGGGGTTCTCCTCGGGGATTGTTGTCTGGGTGGTACTCGCCGTCATCCTTGGCGTACCCATGGGGCTCATCGGCTACCTTGCGCGGCGGCGCGACCTTCTCGGCCTCCCATTCCGGCTCGCGGTTCCGTTGGTGGCCTTCTTCGAAACCAACATGCGCCTCCGCGTGGAAGCAGACGGGCAAGCCACGGCTGTCATTGTCACTTGGAGTGTGGTCCAGTACGCGTCGGCCGTGATCGCCCTGGCCCTGATTGCCTACTCCATCCGGACCTTTCAACGGAGTCGTCGCAAACGCATGTCGGAGAGCGATGACGTGTATCGCACGATGAGCTCCGACAGGGAGTCGATATAGCAACGCGGTCTATGGCGCAGGCGCGGCGTGTGCGTGGACATTGACCCCGCCCGCCTCCGAGCCCTCCTCCAGCGCGTAAAGGCAGGAGAGCTCGCTCCCCCGAGGCCGTGAGCAGGCCCGCGTACAGCGGGCCTCGGCATGCGGGACAATGACTGGCATGAGTCTGTTCCGCGACGACGGCATCGTGCTGCGCACCCAGAAGCTCGGGGAAGCGGATCGGATCATCACGCTGCTCACGCGCGGGCACGGACGGGTGCGGGCCGTGGCGCGGGGGGTGCGGCGGACGAAGTCGAAGTTCGGGGCGCGGTTGGAGCCGTTTTCCCACGTGGACGTGCAGTTCTTCGCGCGGGGGGCGGAGCTGCTGGGGCGGGGGCTGCCGTTGTGTACGCAGAGCGAGACCATCGCTCCGTACGGTGGGGCGATCGTCACCGACTACGCCCGTTACACCGCCGGCACCGCCATGCTGGAGACCGCCGAGCGGTTCACCGATCATGAGGGCGAGCCGGCGGTGCAGCAGTACCTGCTGCTCGTCGGGGGGCTGCGAACCCTGGCCGCGGGGGAGCATGAGCCGCATCTGATCCTTGACGCGTTTCTGCTGCGCTCGCTGGCGGTCAACGGCTACGCGCCCAGCTTCGAGGCGTGCGCGAAGTGCGGAATGCCCGGTCCCAACCGGTTCTTCTCGGTCGCCGCGGGCGGTGTGATCTGCGGCGAGTGCCGGGTGCCCGGAAGCGTCGTACCCTCCTCTGAGTCGATCGCGCTGCTCGGCGCGCTGCTGACGGGGGACTGGGGGACGGCCGACGCCTGCGAGGCGCGGCATGCCAGGGAGGGCAGCGGGCTGGTGGCGGCGTATCTGCACTGGCATCTGGAGCGGGGTCTGCGTTCGCTCCGGTACGTCGAGAAGTAGCAGCAGCAGCTACCGAGAGCTACCGAACCTAGGAGAAGTGGCACGCATGGCACGACGCGGGATTCTGGGCCGTTCCCGACGCGAATACCTGACGCCGGAACCGCACCCCTCGGGGGCCCGGCCGCCGAAGATCCCCGGCGAGCTGGTGCCGAACCACGTGGCGGTCGTCATGGACGGCAACGGCCGCTGGGCCAAGGAGCGCGGGCTGCCGCGCACCGAGGGCCACAAGGTCGGCGAGGGCGTCGTCCTCGACGTGCTCAAGGGCTGTCTGGAGCTGGGCGTCAAGAACCTCTCCCTGTACGCCTTCTCCACCGAGAACTGGAAGCGCTCGCCCGAAGAGGTGCGCTTCCTGATGAACTTCAACCGTGATGTCATCCGCCGCCGCCGCGACGAGATGGACGAGATGGGCATCCGGGTGCGCTGGACCGGGCGCATGCCCAAGCTGTGGAAGTCCGTCGTCCAGGAGCTCCAGGTCGCGCAGGAGCAGACCAAGGACAACGACGCCATGACGATGTACTTCTGCGTCAACTACGGCGGCCGGGCGGAGATCGCGGACGCGGCGGCGGCGATGGCCGCGGACGTCAAGGCGGGGCGGCTCGACCCGTCGAAGGTCAATGAGAAGACCTTCGCCAAGTACATGTACTACCCGGACATGCCGGATGTGGATCTCTTCGTACGCCCCTCCGGGGAGCAGCGCACCTCGAACTATCTGATCTGGCAGAGCGCCTACGCCGAGATGGTCTTCCAGGACGTCCTGTGGCCCGACTTCGACCGCCGTGACCTGTGGCGCGCCTGTCTCGAATACGCGCAGCGCGACCGCCGGTTCGGCGCCGCGGAGGCCGTGGCGGCCGAGGAGGCGGAGAAGTCCGCCCCGACGGGCTGACCGCCCCGACGGGCTGACCTGACCCGGCGCCCGTCCGGCGCCGGGAGGCGAGCGGACCTGCGGCTACTGCTCCGAGCGTTACTGCTTCGAGCAGTCGTCGCAGGTGCCGAAGATCTCGACGGTGTGGGCGACGTCCACGAAGCCGTGCTCGGCCGCGATCGAGTCCGCCCACTTCTCGACGGCCGGGCCCTCGACCTCGACCGCCTTGCCGCAGACCCGGCACACCAGATGGTGGTGGTGGCCGCTGGAGCAGCGGCGGTAGACCGCCTCGCCCTCGCTGGTGCGGAGCACATCGACCTCGCCGGCGTCGGCGAGGGACTGGAGGGTGCGGTAGACGGTGGTCAGGCCGACCGAGTCGCCGCGGTGTTTGAGCATGTCGTGGAGTTCTTGCGCGCTGCGGAACTCGTCCACCTGATCGAGCGCCGCCGAGACGGCGGCTCGCTGCCTGGTGGATCGGCCGCGTACCGGTGGACCAGCGGTCACCACAGTTGCCTCCTCCTGCTCGCCTGCATGCCCGTCGTCACGAGTGACCCGGCCAATTGTGCCAGGTGCGGCAGCGCCCCGGGGGATATCCCCGGGGCGCCGGACAGGGTTCGGGGACGGGAGCGCTCCCCTTGTGCCGTAATGGGCGGTGTACGGACGTGACCCGTACGCGGTCCCTCGGCGGTGTACGGACTAGACCCGTACGTCGTCCGTCGGCGTACGCGCCTCCGGCACCTCCAGCGTGCACCGCTCCTCATCCGCCGCGGCGCCCTTCGCCCGCCTCGCCCGCCTTCGCGCCAGCGGCGCGGCGAGCGCGGTGAAGGCGACGAACAGCACGATCGCCATCAGCACGATGGTCGCGCCGGCCGGCACGTCCTGGTAGTACGAGGTCGTGGTGCCGGCGAGGGAGACCAGCACGCCGAGGCCGGCGGCCATCGCGAAGGTGGTCGCGAAGCTCCGCGCGATCTGTTGCGCCGCGGCGACCGGGATCACCATCAGGGCGCTGACCAGCAGCAGGCCGACGGCGCGCATCGCGACGGTGACGGTGACCGCGGCGGTCACCGCGATCAGCAGGTTCAGCAGCCGCACCGGCAGCCCGGTGACGCGGGCGAACTCCTCGTCCTGGCAGACCGCGAACAGCTGCCGCCGCAGCCCGAGCGTGACCAGCATGACGAAGGCGGCCAGGACGCACATCGTGGTGATGTCGGAGGGCGAGACCGTGACGATCGAGCCGAAGAGATACGTCATGAGGTTGGCGTTGGAGCCGTTGGGGGAGAGGCTCATCAGCATCACGCCGCCCGCCATGCCCCCGTAGAAGAGCATCGAGAGCGCGAGGTCGCCGCGGGTCCGGCCGAACCAGCGGATCAGCTCCATCGCGACCGCGCCCGCCACGGAGACGGCGGTGGCCATCCACACCGGGCTGGTGTTGAGGAGGAAGCCGAGGCCGACGCCGGTCAGGGCGACGTGGCCGATGCCGTCGCCCATCAGCGCCTGGCGGCGCTGGACGAGGTAGATGCCGATGGCGGGGGCGGTGACGCCGACCAGGAGGGCGGCGATCAGCGCGCGCTGCATGAAGGCGAGGTCGAGGATGTCCATCAGGTCAGCAGCCCTGTCCGGATCGGTTCGGCAGCCGGGTCGGCGTGCGGGTGTACGTGGTCGTGGCCGGGCAGCGCGTGCTGGCCGACGGCCTCGGGCGGCGGGCCGTCGTGCACGACGCAGCCGTCGCGCAGGACGACGGCGCGGTCGATCAGCGGCTCCAGGGGGCCGAGTTCATGCAGGACGAGCAGGACGGTGGTGCCCGCGGCGACCTGGTCGCGCACGGCGTCCGCGAGGACGGCCTGGTTCGCGAGGTCGACGCCGGCCATGGGCTCGTCCATGATCAGCAGCTCGGGTTCGGCGGCGAGCGCGCGGGCTATGAGCACCCGCTGGTGCTGGCCGCCGGAGAGCGCCGCCACCGGGTCCTTGATCCGGTCGGCCATGCCGACCAGCTCCAGGGCGCGTACGACGGCCTCCCGGTCGGCCCGGCGCGGCGGGCCCAGTTTCGTACGGGCCAGCCGGCCGGCCGAGACGACCTCGCGCACGGTCGCGGGCACCCCGCTGGCGGCGGTGGTGCGCTGCGGTACGTAGCCGATCCGCGCCCAGTCCTTGAAGGCGCGCCGCGGGGTGCCGAAGAGCTCCAGCTCGCCGGCGGAGAGCGGGACCTGCCCCACGACGGACCGTACGGCCGTGGACTTGCCGGAGCCGTTGGCGCCGAGCAGTGCCACCACCTCACCGCGCCGCACGGTCAGGTCGACGCCGCGCAGCACGGGGCGCGAGCCCAGCGAGGCGGTGGCGCCGCGCAGCGAGATGACCGGTTCGGGCGGTTGCGGTTCCATGGTTTCCTCCGTCGGGTGGGCGGCCCGGCTCACTTGGCGCCGAGGGCCTTTTGCAGGGCCTTCAGGTTGGACGTCATGACCTCGAAGTAGTCGTGGCCCTTGGACTTGTCCGTGATGCCTTCGAGCGGGTCCAGCACGTCGGTCTTCAGCTTCAGGTCGCTGGCCAGCGTCTTGGCGGTGGCGGGGCTGGCGAGGGTCTCGAAGAAGACGGTGCTGACGCCGTGGTCCTTGGCGAGTTTATGCAGGTCCTTGACGCGGGCGGCGCTGGGCTCGGCCTCGGGGTCGATGCCGCCGATGGCCTCCTCGACGAGCCCGTACCGCTCGGCGAGGTAGCCGAAGGCGGCGTGGGTGGTGATGAAGGTTTCGGAGGCGCGGTTCTTGAGCCCGTCGCGGTACGAGGCGTCGAGGTCGCCGAGCTTCTTGACCAGGGCGTCGGTGTTCTTCTGGTAGTCGGCCTTGTGGTCGGGGTCGGCCTCGGCGAGGGTCTTGTTCACGCCCTTGGCGACCTCGGCGTACTTCACGGGGTCGAGCCAGATGTGCGGGTCGGCGGCGGCGCTGTTCCCGTGGTCGTGACCGCCGTGCTCGTGCCCGTGGTCATGCCCCCCGTGCTCGTGCTCGTCCTCGCCGCCCTTGCCGGTGCCGTTGTCCTTGGTGGTGTGGTGGTGTCCGTCGACCTCGGTGCCGTGCTCTTCGAGGTGGGTGAGGGAGGCGGCGTCGGCGACGTGCTTCACGCCGGACTGCTTGACGGCGTCGTCCACGGAGGGCTGGAGGCCCTTCAGGTAGACGATCGCGCCGGACTCGCCGAGGGCGGCGGTCTGCTTCGGGGTGAGCTCCAGGTCGTGCGGCTCGACGCCCGGCTTGGTCAGGTCAGTGACGTTGACGTGGTCCCCGCCGATCTGCTGGGCGAGGAATTCCAGCGGGTAGAACGACGCCGTGACGTTCAGTTTTCCGTCCTTGCCCTTGGCCGCGGTGTCCGAGGACGAGCAGGCGGAGAGCGCGAGGAGGCCGGCCGCGGCGAGGGCGGCGACGGTGACAGTGGGTATTCGGGTGGAGCCGGTGCGGCGTACGTTCATGACACTCATTTTCAACAAAATTGGAAACGATTGTCAACAACGGAAAGTGTGACCCGGCTCGCGGCGGAGGGTCGCGGAACCGATTTGATTAGGGGGGTGGAGCCGCCGGTAACCTGAAGCCTTCGCTGTTCGTCGTCGCAATGAAGAGAGCACCGTGGCCGCCGACAAGATCGACACCATCGTCAGCCTGAGCAAGCGCCGTGGCTTCGTATACCCGTGCAGTGAGATCTATGGCGGCCAGCGCGCCGCCTGGGATTACGGACCCCTCGGCGTCGAGCTCAAGGAGAACATCAAGCGCCAGTGGTGGCGCTCCATGGTCACCTCGCGCGACGACGTCGTCGGTCTCGACTCGTCGGTGATCCTGGCCCGCGAGGTCTGGGAGGCCTCGGGCCACGTCGCCACGTTCACCGACCCGCTCACCGAGTGCACCTCCTGCCACAAGCGGTTCCGCGCGGACCACTTGGAGGAGGCGTACGAGGCCAAGCACGGCAAGTCGCCCGCCAACGGGCTGGCCGACATCAACTGCCCGCACTGCGGCAACAAGGGCAGCTTCACCGAGCCCAAGCAGTTCTCCGGCCTGCTGGCCACCCACCTCGGCCCGACCCAGGACTCCGGCGCCGTCACCTACCTGCGCCCCGAGACCGCCCAGGGCATCTTCACCAACTTCGCCCAGGTGCAGCAGACTTCGCGCAAGAAGCCGCCGTTCGGCATCGCGCAGACCGGCAAGTCGTTCCGCAACGAGATCACGCCGGGCAACTTCATCTTCCGCACCCGCGAGTTCGAGCAGATGGAGATGGAGTTCTTCGTCAAGCCCGGCGAGGACGAGCAGTGGCACGAGTACTGGATGGAGCAGCGCTGGAACTGGTACACCGGCCTCGGCATGCGCGAGGAGAACATGCGGTGGTACGAGCACGCCGCCGAGAAGCTCTCCCACTACTCCAAGCGCACCGTTGACATCGAGTACCGCTTCAACTTCGGCGGCACCGAGTACTCCGAGCTCGAAGGCGTCGCCAACCGCACCGACTTCGACCTCAAGGCGCACTCCAAGGGCTCCGGCCAGGACCTGTCGTTCTTCGACCAGGAGGCCGGCGAGCGCTGGTTCCCGTACGTCATCGAGCCGGCGGCCGGCCTCAACCGCGCCATGCTCGCCTTCATGCTCGACGCGTACAACGAGGACGAGGCGCCCAACGCCAAGGGCGTCATGGAGAAGCGCACCGTGATGCGGCTCGACCCGCGGCTCGCGCCGGTCAAGGTCGCGGTGCTGCCGCTGTCGCGGAACCCGCAGCTCTCCCCGAAGGCCAAGGGTCTGGCGACCGATCTGCGCCGTAACTGGAACATCGAGTTCGACGACGCCGGTGCCATTGGGCGGCGTTACCGCCGCCAGGACGAGATCGGTACGCCGTTCTGCGTGACGGTGGACTTCGACACGCTCGACGACAACGCGGTGACGGTGCGCGAGCGCGACACGATGAAGCAGGAGCGGGTGTCGCTCGACCAGATCGAGGCCTACTTGGGGAGCCGGCTCCTCGGCTGCTGACTTTAGGCAGCCTGCCAGTGGTGCAGGCTGCTGCCCCTGCTGCCGGCTTGCGCCGGCGCCTTGCCCTCAAACGCCGGGCGGGCTGAGGGATGC
>NZ_JBHVHQ010000320.1:0-8707 GCF_042800135.1 Streptomyces sp. NPDC057654
CCCTGCTGGGCGTCTCGCTCGCGCCCTGGGCGACGACCCGCGTGGCGTCCCGCGGCGCCCCCCGGTCCAGCAGCCCGGCCGTCACGGCGATGCCCAGCCCCGCCACCGCCAGCACCGCGCCGACCAGCGCCGGGGACGTCCAGCCCCAGCCCGCGCCGATGGCGAGGCCGCCGAGCCAGGCGCCGCCCGCGTTGGCCAGGTTGAAGGCGGAGTGGTTGGACGCCGAGGCGAGCGTCGGCGCGTGCCGGGCCTTGGACATCACCAGCATCTGGAGCGGCGTGGTGGTCATGAAGCCGACCGCGCCGAGCACCACGACCGTGATCAGCGCCGCCCACTTCACGTGCACCGTGAAGTCGAAGGCCACCAGCGCCACGGCGAGGGCGCCCAGCGACCCGTACAGCGTCGGGCGCAGCGCCCGGTCGGTGAGCGGGCCCGCGGCGAGCGCGCCGAGCGTCATGCCGATGCCGAAGAGGGCGAGCACCAGCGTCACCGAGGTCTCGGAGAAGCCGGTGACCTTGGTCATCATCGAGGAGAGGTAGCTGTAGACGGCGAAGACTCCGGCGAAGCCGAAGACGGCGGTGAGCAGGCCGAGCAGCACCTGCCGGTTGCCCATCGCGCGCAGCTCGTGGCGGAGGCCGCCCTGGTGCTCGCGGGAGAGGTGCGGTACGAGCGCGGCGAGCGCGGCCATCGCGACGAGCCCGATCCCGGCGACGACCAGGAAGGTGGCGCGCCAGCCGAGGTGCTGGCCGAGCAGGGTGGCGGCGGGCACGCCGACGATGTTGGCGACCGTGAGGCCGAGGAACATCGTGGCCACCGCCCGCGCCTGCCGCCCGTCGCTCACCAGCCGGGCGGCGACGACCGCGCCGACGCCGAAGAACGCGCCGTGCGGCAGTCCGGCCAGCACCCGCCCGGCGATCAGCAGCCCGAAATTGGGGGCGAGCGCGGAGGCGAGGTTCCCGACCGTGAACACCGCCATGAGCCCGACCAGCATCCGTTTGCGCGGGATGCGGGAGCCCAGGGCGGTGAGCAGGGGCGCGCCGATGACGACGCCGATGGCGTAGGCGGAGACGAGATATCCGGCGGTGGGCACCGAGGTGCCCAGGTCGTCGGCGACGTTGGGCAGCAGGCCCATCATCACGAACTCGGTGGTGCCGATCCCGAAGGCGGATATCGCCAGGGCGAGCAGCGCCAGGGGCATGGAGGACCTTCCAAAAGCTGGGTTTCGCGCGATTTCATCGTGCGAAGTGCGAAACAAAGCTTCCCAGGCCGATTGTTCCTTCGGATGTGCGCGGCGTTAAATCTTGGCGGCGCCACATCTCGACGGCGGTGTCAGATCTTGATGGCGGCGTCAGATCTTGATGGACGCCGCCACCGGACGGTGGTCGCTGCCCGTCTGGGGCAGGGTCCAGGCCGAGACCGGGTCCATCCCCTTGACCAGGATCTGGTCGATGCGGGCCATCGGGAAGGACGCGGGCCAGCTGAAGCCGAAGCCGCTGCCGGCGGCGCCCTGCGCCGAGCGCAGCTGGGAGGTGACGGGGGCGAGCGAGCGGTCGTTCACCGTGCCGTTGAGGTCGCCGAGGAGGAGGACCTTCTGCTCCCGCTCGGCGCGGATGGCCTCGCCCAGCGCCACCCCGCTCGCGTCGCGCTGGTTGGCGGTGAACCCGGCCTTGAACTTCACCCGCACCGACGCGAGATGGGCGACGTAGACGCCGATCTTGCCGTGCGGCGTCGCCACCGTGGCGCGCATCGCCCGGGGCCAGCCCATCTTGATGTCGACGGTGCCCGTGTTGGAGAGCGGGTACTTGCTCCACAGCCCGACCGTGCCCTTGACGCTGTGGTACTTGTACGTGCTCTCCAGCACCTTTTCGTAGATGGGCACGGCGCTGGTCTTGAGCTCCTCCAGTGCCACGATGTCCGCGCCTGCGGCGGCCACGTCCTTCGCCGTGCTCGCCGGGTCGGGGTTGTCCGCGTCGACGTTGTGGGTGGCGACGGTGAGGTTGCCGCCCTTGCCGGTGTGGTCGCCGAACACCCCGCCGAAGAGGTTGAACCAGGCGATGGCCGGGAGCAGCAGCGCGATCAGGGCGGTCGCCGAGCGGCGTACGAGCGCGAAGACGAGCAGCAGCGGGACGGCGAGGCCGAACCAGGGCAGGAAGGTCTCGAAGAGGCTCCCGAGGTTGCCGATGTCGTTGGGGAGGGACGCGTGGAACGCCATGAGCAGGCCGAGCAGGATGGCGATCGCCGCGAGGATCAGGCCGCGCCGCCAGATGCCGCCGTCACGCCACCGGTCGAGAAGGCGGCGGGCGCGAGTGCCGGCGCGCTCCGCCGTCGTCTCCGCGCGGTCCGTTTCCTCCATATGTGCCTGCGGCATCCGCTGTCCTCACTGCTCCGCGTGGTGAACCCCGGCCTCGTGCTCGGCACGCCGGTCACCGGGTGACTCGACGATAGGCGACTTCAAGGGGTTGATTTGCGCGCTCCGGTCAGGAGCGTCGGTCGTAGGTGAGGACGATCGGGCAGCCCACGAGGGTTCCTGGGTACCGGGCCGCACGGGCCTGCTGTGACACAACGGGCATAATCCGCCGCACGGCCGGTCCAAACGGTTCGGGAACGGTCATTTTCTCGTCATTGACGGTCGATTCCGGTGGTCGGCGGAGGGGCTGCGGCCCGCCGCTCGCACGGATCGGCGACGGGTCAACTTTTGGTCATTTCCGGGACGGCCGGGCGCGCGGCCCGCTGCGGCGAGGCACGGCCGGGCGCGGCGCGCGTCACGGCCGGGGCCGCACCCCCGCCAGTACCGCGTCGACGATCTGCTCGGGGAGTCCCTCCGGGAGGTCCGCCCGCTCGTGCAGCACCGAGCGGAGCAGCATCGGCCCGGTGAAGAGATCGACGACCAGATCGAGGTCCAGGCCGCCCCGGACCTCCCCGGTGCCGACGCCGCGCAGCAGCACGCGGCGCAGCGCGTCCCGCCGGCCCCGTACGACGGTGTCGTGGTACTCCTCCCACAGCCGCGGCTGCGCCTTCATCTGGTTGAGCACCGTGCGCAGCAGCGCCGAGTGCCGCTTGGCCAG
The DNA here is from genome assembly GCF_042800135.1 of Streptomyces sp. NPDC057654. Lineage (NCBI taxonomy): Bacteria > Bacillati > Actinomycetota > Actinomycetes > Kitasatosporales > Streptomycetaceae > Streptomyces > Streptomyces sp. NPDC057654. The sequence continues at coordinate 3,066 of NZ_JBHVHQ010000320.1, forward strand.
GCCGCGCCGGCGCATGGTCTCCAGGAGGGCGACGAGGTCGGCGCGGACCGACTCCCCGAGCAGTTCGGGCTGGTCCTCGTCCAGGGCGCGCAGGACGTCGATCATGAGCGCCTCCTTGCCCGTCCAGCGCCGGTAGACGGCGGCCTTGCCGACGCCCGCCTCGCGGGCGATGCGCTCGATGGAGAGCCCGCCGACCGACTCGCCGTCCTCCAGCAGCTTCAGCACGGTCTCGATGACGGCCGTGTCGACGGCGGCGCTGCGGGGACGGCCGCGGGTCGGCGGCGGGGGCTGGCTCACGCGTCGGCCCCCGTCCGGTCCGGGGCCGCCCCGGTGGGCTCCGGCTCCTGGTCCGTACGGGCCGGGGGGCGGCCCGGCAGGAAGAGGGCGACGACGATCGCGCCGAGCACGGCGACGGCGGCGGAGCCGACGACGGTGACGTGCATGGCGTGGATGAACGCGTCGTTGGCGGGGCCGACGAGCGCCTTGCCCGCGGGGCCCATCCGCTCGGCCGCGCCGAGGGTCGCCTCGATGGACTCGCCCGCCGCGTGCCGTATCTGCGGGGGAAGCGCGCCGAGCTTGTCCTGGATGCCGTCGCGGTAGGTGGTGGAGAGCACCGAGCCGAGGACGGCGACCCCGAGCGCGCCGCCGACCTGGCGGAAGGTGTTGTTGACGGCGGAGCCGGAGCCGGCCTTCTCGCGCGGCAGCGACTGCATGATGGAGACGGTCGCGGGCGGCATGATGTGCGCCATTCCGGTGCCCTGGAGGAAGAAGAGGACCTCCAGCACCCAGATCGGGGTGTCCGTGCCGAGCAGCAGGAACCCCGCCATGGTGGCAGCCACCAGCAGCATTCCCGTGGCGCACACGGCGCGCGCGCCGAATCTGTCGACGACGAGCCGGGCGCGGGGCGCGAAGAGCATCTGGGCGGCGGCGAGCGGCAGGATCAGCAGCCCGGACTGGAGCGGCGTGTAGCCGCGCACGCTCTGCGTGTAGAAGACGATGAAGAACGTGACGCCCATCAGGGCGAAGAAGACCAGGGCGATGGAGGAGACGGCCGCCGAGAAGGCCGGGTTCCGGAAGTACCGGACGTCGATGGCGGGATGGCTGGCGCGCCGCTCGTACAGCACGAACGCCACGAGTACGAGCACGCCGCCGCCGACCGTGCCGTAGACCTCGGGCGTGCTGAAGTCGGCCAGCTGGCCGCCCTTGATGATCCCGTAGACGAGGAGGACCAGGCCGACGACGGACAGCAGGACTCCGACGGGGTCGAGCCGGCCGGGGTCGGGGTCCTTGGAGTCGGGGACCAGGATCACCATCGCGATGATCGCTATCACCACGATCGGGACGTTGACGAGGAAGACGGAGCCCCACCAGAAGTGGTCGAGGAGCACGCCGCCGGTGATCGGGCCGATGGCGATGGCGAGGCCGACGGCGCCGGCCCAGATGCCGATCGCCTTGGGCTGCTCGTCGCGCTCGAAGACGTTCATGATGATGGCGAGCGTGGCGGGCATCACGAAGGCGCCGCCGAAGCCCATCACCGCGCGGAACGCGATGAGTTCGCCGGAGGAGCCGGACATCGCGGAGAGCACCGAGCCGACGCCGAACACCGCCATGCCCAGCAGCAGCGTCTTCTTGCGGCCGAGCCGGTCGCCGAGGAGCCCGGCGGTGAAGAGCAGCCCCGCGAAGACGAGGGTGTAGGAGTTGATCGCCCACTCCAACTGGCTCTGGGTAGCGCCCAGTCCGGTCGGCGCGGGCGAGGCGATGGTCTTCATCGCGACGTTGAGTATGGAGTTGTCCAGCACGACGACGAGCAGGCTGAACAGCAGGACGGTGAGGATCGCCCAGCGCTTGCGGTGCACGGCTTCGGGGACCCGGCGGTCGAGCGCCGGGCCGCTGGGGCCCTGAGGGCCGGAGAGGGTTGGCATGGGTTCAGCGTAAGCCCATTCCGATACGACACCGTTCCGTATTGGAAATACTTTACCGGGATCCTTGCAGAAAGCCCCGGCGTTCACGCCGGGGATGAATGCATCTCAAGGCTGCTCTGACGTGCACCTTGGAGCGGACGTTTTGCTGCTCGATGTACTGGCGGACGATCGCCAGTGGTGCTCCGCCGCACGATGCGGAGAAGTATGAGGGCGACCACAGGTGCCCGTGCATGATGGCGCGGTTGGTCTGGCCGGTGAACTCCTGCCGGATCCGGCGGGCGGAGACGCCCTTGAGGCTGTTGACCAGCTTTGAGACGGCGACCTTGGGCGGGTAGTGCACCAGGAGGTGGACGTGATCGTGTTCGCCGTTGAACTCTTTGAGCTCCGCTTCGAAGTCCTCGCGGACCTTGCGCATGATCTCTTCGCAGCGCGTCAGCGTCTCGTCGTCGAACACCCCGCGCCGGCACTTCGGCACGAAGACCACGTGCACATGCATCGTCGAAACGGCATGTCTGCCACGTCTGTAATCGTTCTGCTCGTTATGCCCATCTGTGATGGCTAATCGCAGTAACATCCCGGTTGTGCAGCTGCGTTACAACTACCGGGCCTACCCGGACGCCGCCCAGCGCCGTGCGCTGGCGAGTGCGTTCGGGTGCGCGCGGGTGGTGTGGAACGACTGCCTGCGCGACCGGAAGGAAGCGCATGCGGCAGGACGGCCGTATGTGACGTCGGCCGAGCTGTCCCGGCTGCGCATCACCGGGGCCAAGCGCACCGAGGAACGCGCCTGGCTCGCCGACGTCTCGGCGGTCGTCCTGCAACAGTCGCTGCGGGACCTGGATGCCGCCTACAAGAACTTCTTCGACAGCCTCAAGGGCAAGCGGCGGGGCCGCAAGGTCGGCCCTCCCCGTTACAAGTCGAAGAAGGACACCCGGCAGTCGATCCGCTTCAACACCAATGCCTTCTCCCTGAAGGACGACGGCACGGTGTATGTGGCCAAGGTCGGCGATCTCAAGGTCACGTGGTCCCGCCGGCTTCCGGCCGCGCCCACGTCCCTGACCGTCACCAAGGACAGCTGCGGCCGGTACTTCCTCAGCTTCGTCGTGGACACCGAACCGGACCCCCTCCCCGAGGTGGTGGCGGAGTGCGGGATCGACCTGGGCCTGTCCGCCTTCGCCGTCCTGTCCGACGGCAGCAAGATCCGTAGCCCTCGCTTCCTGCGCCGGGCGGAGAAGAAGCTGGGGCGCCTCCAGCGGGAGCTGTCCCGCAAGGCCAGGGGATCGAAGAACCGGGCCAGGGCCCGTATCAAGGTCGCACGCCAACACGCCAAGGTGGCCGACCGGCGCCGGGACTTCCACCACAAGGCTTCCACACAGATCATCCGCGACAGCCAAGCGGTGTACGTGGAGGACCTCGCAGTGTCCGGGCTCGGCCGTACCCGGCTCGCCAAGTCGGTGCACGACGCGGGATGGTCCACGTTCGTCGGCATGCTGGCCTACAAGGCGGCCAGGCACGGCCGCACCTTCGCCAAGGTAGACCGGGCCTTCCCCTCCTCCCAGATCTGTTCGGCCTGCGGGTTCCGGGACGGCCCCAAGCCCCTGCACTTCCGGGAATGGACGTGCGGCGCATGCGGTGCTGTGCACGACCGCGACCACAACGCAGCACGTAACGTCCTCGTCGAAGGACGCCGGATCGTCGCCGCCGGACGGGCGGAGACGCTAAACGCCTGTGGAGCGCCGGTAAGACGGGCACCCGTGCCCGCACAGCGCGGTGAAGCAGGAAGCCCCCGGAAGGGTCAGCCGACCCAGGCCGGAATCCCTGGACTTTAGGCCAGGGAGCACGTCAAGAACGGACCGCCCTTCCGGGGCGGCGCGCGCCGTGCCAGCATGGAGGCGATCCGGAGACGCCGTACGGGCGCTTCGAGACGACTGACACAGGAGCCATGGCAATGACGCATGCCTCGACATCCGGGCCGACCGCGCCCGGCAGCACGCCCGCGCCCACCCAGGCGCCCACCGCCGCGAGCAGGCCCGACAGCAGCGACAAGGCGCTGTACGGGGGGAAGGGCTCCCGGCGCATCACCGTCCGCGACATCGCCGCCGCCAAGGGGCGCGGCGAGAAGTGGCCCATGCTCACCGCCTACGACGCGATGACGGCCTCGGTCTTCGACCAGGCCGGCGTCCCCGTGCTGCTGGTGGGCGACTCCATGGGCAACTGCCACCTCGGCTACGAGTCCACCGTGCCCGTCACGATGGACGAGATCGCCGTCCTGTCCGCCGCCGTCGTACGCGGCGCCAAGCGCGCTCTCATCGTCGCCGACCTGCCCTTCGGCGCGTACCAGGAGAGCCCGGTCCAGGCGCTGCGCAACGCGACGCGCCTGGTCAAGGAGGCGGGGGTACAGGCCGTGAAGCTGGAGGGCGGCGAGCGCTCCGCCCACCAGATCGAGCTGCTGGTCTCGGCCGGCATACCGGTCATGGCCCACATCGGCCTCACCCCGCAGTCCGTCAACGCCTTCGGCGGCTACCCGGTCCAGGGCCGCGGCGAGGAGGCCGCCCAGCAGCTCCTGCGCGACGCGAAGGCGGTGCAGGACGCGGGGGCCTTCGCGGTCGTGCTGGAGGTCGTGCCGGCCGAGCTGGCCGCCGAGGTCACGCGCGTCCTGCACATCCCCACGGTGGGCATCGGCGCGGGCCAGGACTGCGACGCGCAGGTCCTCGTCTGGACCGACATGGCCGGCCTGACGCCGGGGCGCGTCCCGCGGTTCGTCAAGCAGTACGCGCGGATGCGGGAGGCCCTGGGCGACGCGGCCAAGGCTTTCGCGGAGGACGTGGTCGGGGGCGCGTACCCGGCGCCGGAGCACAGCTTCCACTAGCCCCGGCTGCCACCCCGCCGTCCCCTCGGGCGGCGGGGTGCGGCATGCTCCGCGCATGGCCCTCCACGTGCACGGCACCCTCCTGCCCGACGGCACCACGCGAGATCTGTGGCTCGTCGGCGACCGCGTGACCTTCCACCCGCCGGCGGAGCCTGCCGAGACCGTCGTGGACGGCGGCTTCCTGCTGCCCGGCCTGGTCGACCTGCACACCCATCCCGGCCTGCGCGACGACGGCGGCTTCGACGTCGACGCGCTGGCCGCGCACCGCGACGCGGGGGTGGCCGTGCTGCGCTGCCCCGGCCTGGACGGCCCCGTACCGGCCGCGCTGCGCGCGTCGCCCGACGTGCCCCGGCTCGTCACGGCGGGCGCGTGGCTGGCCTGGTCGGGGCTGTCCGATCACGCGGACTTCCACACGGTCGTGGACGACCTCGCCGGCGCGGCGGTGCGGGAGGTCCGCGGGGGCGACGGCTGGTGCAAGGTCATGGCCGACTGGGACTTCGAGGCCGCGCCCGTACCGCTGGAACTGCTGCGCGCCACGACGGACGCCGTGCACGCGGAGGGCGGGCGGATCGCCGCTCACTGCCAGTCCGCGCAGGGCTCCCTGAATGCGGCCCGCGCGGGCGTCGACTCCATCGAACACGGCATGGCCCTGCCCGCGGAGGCGCTCCCGCTGATGGCCGCGCACGGCACGGCGTACGTCCCGACGCTCACCGCCTTCGGCAAGAGCGCCCCCTGGCGGGCGCGGCGCGGCCTGGACCGCGATGTCCTGTGGCAGGAGGGCCACCGCACAATGATCACCCGCGCCCGCGAGGCGTACGAGGCGGGCGTCACCGTCCTGGCCGGCACCGATTCAC
>NZ_JBHVHQ010000321.1:0-8703 GCF_042800135.1 Streptomyces sp. NPDC057654
GCGGCGGCGAGGGGTGCCGCCTCGGGCGGCTGAAGCGCTCGCGGCGGCCGCCGCCGCGCAGGCGGTCTGCGCCCCGGTCGTCGTGGTGCTGGCCGCGCGCGTCAGCCTCGTCGCCGTCCCCTGCAACCTCCTCGCGGAACTGGCGGTCGGCCCCGCCACGGTCCTCGGGTTCGCGGCGCTCGCCGCAGCGCCGATCGCGCTGCCGGCGGCACAGGGCCTGGCCTGGCTGGCGGGGTGGCCGGCGGGCTGGATCGCGTCGGTGGCCCGTACGGGCGCGGGGCTGCCCGGCGCGGAATTCGGCTGGCCGCAGGGGTGGGGCGGCGGGCTGCTGCTGGCGGTGGTCACGGGGGCCGCCGTGTTCGCGGCGCGCAGGGCGCTGCGGCACCCGATGCTGTGCGCGGCGTGCGCGCTGCTGCTGATCGTCGCGGTCGTCCGCCCCGCCCCGCTGACGCGGGCGATCACCGGCTGGCCGCCGCCGGGCTGGCGCATGGTCGCGTGCGATGTGGGCCAGGGCGACGCGCTGGTGCTGGCCGCCGGGCCCGGCAAGGCCGTCGTGGTGGACACCGGGCCCGAACCCCGCGCCGTCGACCGGTGCCTGAGAGACCTGGGCGTGGACATCGTGCCGCTCCTCGTTCTCACGCATTTTCACGCCGACCACACCGAAGGGCTGCCCGGCGCGTTGCGCGGCCGCGCCGTCGGCGCGATCGAGACGACGACGCTCGAAGAGCCGCCCGACCAGGTGGCGTCCGTGCGGCGGGAGGCGGCGGCCGGGCGGGTGCCGGTGATCGCTGCGGTGCCGGGGGAGCGGCGGCGCGTCGGGGGCCTGTCCTGGGAGGTGCTGTGGCCGCCGCCTACGTCCGGGCCCGCAGGGGCAGGGACAGGGGCCGAGGGCGGGCCCAATGACGCGAGCGTCACGCTGCTCGTCCGTACGGCGGGGCTGACCGTACTCCTGCTGGGAGACCTCGAACCGCCCGCCCAGCAGGCGCTGTTGGCGGCGCACCCCGAGTTGTCGGCGGTGGATGTCGTCAAGGTCGCCCATCACGGGTCGGCGTATCAGGACCCGGAGCTGATGCGCCGGCTGAGACCGCGTCTTGCCGTGATCTCCTGCGGGGCGCGCAACCTGTACGGGCATCCGTCGGCCCGTACGGTCGCGGCGCTGCGGGCCGGCGGGGCGGCCGTGCTGCGCACCGACACGGACGGGCCGGTCGCGGTGCTGAGGAACGGCTCCGGGGTGGTCAGGGCTGGGCGCAGGGGGAGTCCGGCTGGGCCCGCAGGTCGGCGCAGGGGACATGGCCGTAGGTCCGCATGGTGTTCTTCGCGGTGTCGCCGCTGAGGTAGGTGAGGAATTTGGCGGTGAGGGAGCCGTCTTTCGGAGGGCCGTAGGTGTAGAAGTTCTCGACCGCCCAGAAGGGATAGGTGTTTTGACGTACGCGCTCGATATCGGGTTCGCCGCCGTCCAGCAGGAGGCGGTTGACGTTCGGCTGTTTGGTGGCGGCGGACATCTCGCCGTAGCCGATGGCGCCCGGCACGCGGTTGACCTCGGCGACGAGCTGGTCGGTGCTGCTCAGCTCGCAGTTGACGAAGCGGGCGGAGGGGATGCGGTCCTTGTTGCGGCAGTCGTCGGAGGAGGCGACGGGTTCCGTGCCGCCGCGCAGCACCTTCTGCTCGAAGACCTTGCGGGTGCCGGAGTTGGAGGTGCGGCTGACGAAGCGGATTTCCTGGTTGTTGCCGTCGAGCTCGCTCCAGTTGCGGTACTTGCCCGCGTAGATCTCCCGCAGTTGACGCAACGTCAGGTTATGTATCCCGGTGTCCTTGTTGGCCACGACGCTGAAGATCACGACGCCTGCCGGCTGCCCCCGAAGCTGCTGGAAACTGCGCGGGGCGGGCCCGTCCGACACGGCGATGCGGGCGGGGGCATCGGGGTGGGCCTTGCCGCCGAGGCTGTTCAGCTCCTGGAGCGCCGTCAGGCTCGCGCTCTCCGTCACGGTGATCTCGGCCCCCGGGCACTGCCGCTCGTACGCGGTGCTGATCAGCGAGGTCACCCGGGCGAAGGCGGACGACCCGGTGACCGTGAGCCGTCCCGACGCGCACTCGCTGCGCGGCGGGCTGTCCGAGCCGCTGAGCTGGAGCCCGCCGAGCAGCCCGACCAGGATGATGAAGACCGAGCCCAGCGCGAGGCTGACCGGCTGCGGGCCGCGCCGCTGCGCGTTCCGCACGATCCGGCCGCCGCTGAGGAAGCCCTCCAGCGTGATGCGCTCCCCGGTCCCGGTGCCGGAGAGCAGGACGAGGAGCTTGAAGTGGTTGCGCTTGTTGAGCGGCACGCGGGGCAGGGTGAGGCGGCTGCCGTCGGGGCGCAGCCCGCCGTTGCGGGTCAGCATGGCCGCGAGGTTCGGCGGGTTGGAGTCCGGGACCTCCACCCCGACGACGGTGCGGCCCGCGAAGTCGACGGTCAGCGGCTCCTGGTAGTCCTGGCGGACGATGTCCTTGCTGCCGTCGTTCTCGATGCGCAGCAGTGCCAGCGTCGCGCCCGTGATCTCCCGGTCCGCCCGCAGCAGCCGCAACTGGACGACGCTGTGGGCGGCTTGCGGGTTCATGCCGATCGCCGTGTCCATCTGCACCCGGTAGCCGATCCGTTTGCGCCCCGGCAGGAACCGGTCCACGGCCCAGATCAGCGCGGTCGCCAGGAGTCCGGCGGCGGCGAGGATCGTCTCGGTGCTGGGCAGCGTCACGGGGTCCTCGCACGGGCGATCGGTCGGGCGTCGAGCGTTCGTATGCGAGCAATGTACGAACGCGCCACACGCCCCGGGCGCGTTTTCGCTCCCCGTCACCGGAGGTTCATCCCCCGTCCGCCGAAGTCCGTCGAAGGCCGCGCACTCCGCCGAAGTGCCCCGCCGGTGAGGCGGCCCGGCGGGCCCGTCACCTCAAGAGCCCTCCACGCGCGGGGCGTTGTCGAGCGGGCTCCTGGGACTGGTGTGGTGTTCGCGGATCAGCCGCAGCGATGCCTCGCGATCCCGGCGTTCGAGCGCGTCCACGATGTCGCGGTGCAGTTCGTGACGGTGCGCGATGTACTCGGCGAGGGGCTGTTCGCCGCCCGGCAGGACGCCGAGGGTGTGGGACTCGATGAGGTCGAGCAGGTTGTTGTAGAGCGAGCGGAGCAGGGCGTTGGGGCTGATGGCCGCGATCCGCGCGTGGAGCCGCCAGTTCGCGCGGACGAAGGCGACGGGGTCGGCGGCCTCCACGGCCCGCGCCATGACGTCGAGGTGCCCGCGCAGCTCGGCGAAGTCGGCCGGGGAGGCGTGCCAGAGGGCGTCCTCGATCAGCAGCGGATCGAGCGCGTCCCGGATGCGGACGGCTTCGGCGACGTCCGTCTCCTGCGCGTCGAGGGCGAGCATGGAGTTGCCCAGCCTGACCATCGGCGACGGCCGCGAGGAGAAGATCCCGCCGCCCGGCCCCGGACGGACGGTCACCAGACCGCGCGCCTGGAGGAGCCGCAGGGACTCGTTGAACGTCCCCGCAGAGACGGCGCACCGGCCCCGCAGCTCCTCCTTCGTGCCGAGCCGGGTGCCGGGCTCGGCATTCTTGGCCAGCTCGGCGATGCGGCCCGCGGCCTGTTCGGCACGGCCGGGTGCTGCGGGGCGGGCGGTGCTCACGGCGCTCCTCGACATAGCCGAATCTATTCATTATGGATATTACAACTACTCCCCCTTGACGCCATGAGGAACGGCGGCGCAGGATCGTCATAATCATCATGCTCAATTAGCGCCTGCGACGAGGCCCTTGGGCCTCTGCGGATTACGGACGAAGGAGCCCCGCCATGGCACTGCACCGTCTGATCTCCATCACCATGGGCGTCCCCAACGTCGCCGAGACGGCGGCCTACTACGCCGACCTCGGCCTCTCCCCGGACGGCGACGGCTGGTTCGCCACCCGCGACGGGGGCCGCCAGCTGCGCGTCGTACACGCCCCGACGCGCCGCCTCGTCGAAGCGCGCGTCGGCGTCGACGACCCCGACGACCTCGCCGCCGCGGCGCACCGGCTCGCCCGCCTCGGGGTGCCCGCCGAGACCGCCGACGCCTCACTGACCGCGTACGACAAGGCGACCGGGTTACGCGCGGTCCTCCAGGTCGTGCCGCGAGCGGAGCAGCCGGCGGCGGTCCCGGCCACGCCGTACAACGGGCCCGGACGCGTCGAGCGCGTGGACTCGCGCGCGCCGGGCACCCGGCGCTCCGGGGCGGTCCGCCCGCGCAAGCTCGGCCACGCCGTCGTCGGCACCACCGACTTCGACACCACGGCCGCTTTCTTCCGCGACGGCCTCGGGTTCAAGGCCAGCGACTACATCAAGGACTCCGGAGCGTTCCTGCGCTGCTCCACCGACCACCACAACATCCTCGTCCTCAACGCGCCCGTCACCTTCCTGCACCACACGTCCTGGCAGGTGGACGACGTCGACGACATCGGCCGCGGCGCGATGGCCATGCTGGAGGACCACCCGGAGCGGCACGTCTGGGGCCTGGGCCGGCACCACGCCGGGTCCAACTTCTTCTGGTACCTCAAGGACCCGGCCGGCAACTTCTCCGAGTACTACTCCGACATGGACTGCGTCGTCGACGACCAGTTGTGGAAGCCCGAGGTCTTCGAGGGCGCCAAGGGGCTGTTCAGCTGGGGTCCGCCGCCGCCCGCGTCCTTCGTGCGCCCCGAGGACCTCGCCGACCTCATGACCCGCAGCCACAGCGCGGCGGGATGACCGCGGCGATGGAAGCTCTCCGAAACGGGAGCCCGACGGGTCCCACGGGTCAGTGGCCGGCTTCCCGCCAGCCCTCGTACTCGGCGGCGAACTCGTCCAGCGCCGTCGCGTCGAGCCGCCCCGCCGGGTCCTCGATCACCACCAGCCACTGCGCGTCCTCGGCGTCGTCCTCGCCCGCCAGCGCGTCGCGGACGAGCTGCGGCTCCTCGCGCACGCCGAAGCGGTCCCCGAGGGACTCCGCCACCTCCTCCGCGGCATCGCGGTCGGGCAGCACCAGCACATGTCGTACGTCGCTCACCCCCACATTCTCCGGCACGCGCGGCGCTGTCGGTGCCGCATGGGATGCTGGACCGCGATGGCCAGGAAACCTTCCCCCGACGACCTGCTCGCCCCCGTCACGCTCGCGGTGGGCCAGGAGGATCTGCTCCTCGACCGCGCCGTGCAGCAGGTGGTGGCGGCGGCCCGCGCCGCCGACGCGGACACCGACGTGCGCGACCTCACCTCCGACGCGCTCCAGCCCGGCACGCTCGCCGAGCTGACCAGCCCGTCCCTCTTCGCCGAGCGCAAAGTGGTGATCGTCCGCAACGCCCAGGACCTCTCCGCGGACACGATCAAGGACGTGAAGGGCTATTTCTCGGCGCCCGCCGAGGAGATCACGCTCGTCCTGCTGCACGCCGGCGGAGCCAAGGGCAAGGGCCTGCTGGACGCGGCCCGCAAGGCCGGGGCCCGCGAGGTCGCCTGCCCCAAGATGACCAAGCCCGCCGACCGGCTCGCGTTCGTACGCTCCGAATTCCGCGCCACCGGCCGCTCCGCGACCCCCGAGGCGTGCCAGGCCCTCGTGGACGCCATCGGCAGCGACCTGCGGGAGCTGGCCAGCGCCTGCTCCCAGCTCGTCGCGGACGTCGAGGGCACCATCGACGAGGCCGTGGTGGCCCGCTATCACACGGGCCGCGCCGAGGCGTCCAGCTTCACCGTCGCCGACCGGGCCGTGGAGGGCCGGGCCGCCGAGGCGCTGGAGGCGCTGCGCTGGTCGATGTCCACCGGGGTCGCGCCCGTACTGATCACCAGCGCCCTGGCCCAGGGCGTACGGGCGATCGGCAAGCTGGCCTCCGCCCCGCGCGGCGCCCGCCCCGGCGATCTGGCCCGCGAGCTGGGCATGCCGCCCTGGAAGATCGACCGGGTGCGCCAGCAGATGCGCGGCGGGTCCGCGGACGGCGTCGCCGTCGCGCTGCGCGCCGTCGCCGAGGCCGACGCGGGCGTCAAGGGCGGCGGCGACGATCCGGAGTACGCCCTGGAGAAGGCCGTCGTCGCCGTGGCCCGCGCCGCCCGCGCCCGGAACCAGTAGCCGAAGCCCTGGCCGGACCCCGCTCCGTACATATCGAAGGCCCCGAGCCGCCTGGGGAAGACGGGCTCGGGGCCTTCGGATTCACGCTGTGTGCGCCGCACCCGCGTGGCGAACGCAGGCTCGTGTGCGGCGCGGTGCCCCAGTCAATGGCTGGGGCTTCCGGACCGGAGCGGTAGAGAGGGTCCGCTGAGTCCTGTCCGGCGGTCCCGGGGCACGCGCCCCGGGGTCAAGCTGTGGAACTACGGGAGGTCTCAGCCCTGGAGGGTGGAGATCCGCTTGGCCAGCGCCGACTTCTTGTTGGCGGCGGAGTTCTTGTGGATCACGCCACGGCTGGCGGCCTTGTCGAGCTTCTTGCCGGCGAGGGCGGCGGCAGCGGTGGCCTTCTCCAGGTCACCGGCGGCAACGGCCTCACGGGTCTGACGGATCGCGGTCTTGAGCGAGGACTTGACGGCCTTGTTGCGCAGGCGCGCCTTCTCGTTCGTCTTGTTCCGCTTGATCTGGGACTTGATGTTCGCCACGAAAGAGCCTTTTCAGGTTCGTCGGATTTCGATGAGTGCTTCGCGACCCCGGAGAGGGCACGAGGCACGGTGGACCAGGCTACCAGCAGGCTCTCCGGCCTCCCAAACCGGACCGAGGCCGCCGCTCATGGGACGATGGTGCGGTATGCCCGAGCCCCGCCTAGCCGCGCTCACCCGCGCTAGCCGCGTTCAATCACCGAATGGACCCTGCGTGCCCGCGACCCCTTCGAACGTGCCGGAGCCGAGCCGTACCGCCCCGGCTCTCATCCGTAACTTCTGCATCATCGCGCACATCGACCATGGCAAGTCGACGCTCGCCGACCGGATGCTCCAGCTGACCGGAGTGGTCGACCAGCGGCAGATGCGCGCGCAGTATCTCGACCGCATGGACATCGAGCGTGAGCGCGGCATCACGATCAAGTCCCAGGCGGTCCGGCTGCCCTGGGCGCCCACGGAGGGCGCGGAGCAGGGCGTCACCCATGTCCTCAACATGATCGACACCCCCGGCCACGTCGACTTCACCTACGAGGTCTCCCGCTCGCTCGCCGCGTGCGAGGGCTGCATCCTCCTCGTCGACGCCGCCCAGGGGATCGAGGCGCAGACCCTCGCCAACCTCTATCTGGCGATGGAGCACGACCTCACGATCATCCCGGTCCTCAACAAGATCGACCTGCCCGCCGCCCAGCCCGAGAAGTTCGCCGCCGAGCTGGCGCACCTCATCGGCTGCGACCCGTCCGACGTGCTCAAGGTCTCCGCCAAGACCGGCGAGGGCGTCGACGCGCTGCTCGACAAGGTCGTCGCCGAGGTCCCGGCCCCGGTCGGCGTCGCGGACGCCCCGGCCCGCGCGATGATCTTCGACTCGGTGTACGACTCGTACCGCGGCGTGGTCACGTACGTCCGGGTCGTCGACGGCCAGCTCAACCGGCGCGAGCGGATCCGGATGATGTCCACCGGGGCCGCGCACGAGCTGCTGGAGATCGGCGTCTCCTCGCCCGAGATGAAGGCCGCCGACGGCATCGGCGTCGGCGAGGTCGGCTACATCATCACCGGCGTGAAGGACGTACGGCAGTCCAAGGTCGGTGACACGATCACCTCCCTCAACAAGGGCGCCACCGAGCCGCTCGGGGGCTACAAGGACCCGAAGCCGATGGTGTTCTCGGGCCTGTACCCGCTGGACGGCTCGGACTACCCGGAGCTGCGCGAGGCCCTCGACAAGCTCCAGCTCAACGACGCCGCGCTGGTCTACGAGCCGGAGACGTCCGCCGCGCTCGGCTTCGGCTTCCGCGTCGGCTTCCTCGGCCTGCTGCACCTGGACGTGATCCGGGAGCGGCTGGAGCGCGAGTTCGGCCTCGACCTGATCGCCACCGCCCCCAACGTGGTCTACCGCGTGATCATGGAGGACGGGACCGAGCACACGGTCACCAACCCGAGCGAGTTCCCCGAGGGCAAGATCGCCGAGGTGCACGAGCCGGTCGTCCGCGCGACCGTGCTGGCCCCCAGCGAGTTCATCGGCTCGATCATGGAGCTCTGCCAGGCCCGCCGCGGCTCGCTGCTCGGCATGGACTACCTCTCCGAGGACCGCGTCGAGCTGCGCTACACCCTCCCGCTCGCCGAGATCGTCTTCGACTTCTTCGACCAGCTGAAGTCCAAGACCCGCGGTTACGCGTCGCTCGACTACGAGCCCACCGGCGAGCAGCAGGCGCAGCTCGTCAAGGTCGACATCCTGCTGCACGGCGACAAGGTCGACGCGTTCTCCGCGGTCACCCACAAGGACAAGGCGTACGCGTACGGGGTGCGGCTGGTCGCCAAGCTGCGCGAGCTCATCCCGCGGCAGAACTTCGAGGTGCCCATCCAGGCGGCCATCGGCAGCCGCGTCATCGCCCGTGAGACGGTGCGCGCGATCCGCAAGGACGTGCTCGCCAAGTGCTACGGCGGTGACATCTCCCGTAAGCGGAAGCTGCTGGAGAAGCAGAAGGAGGGCAAGAAGCGGATGAAGATGGTCGGCAACGTGGAGGTGCCGCAGGAGGCGTTCATCGCGGTGCTGTCCACGGACTCCGACGGTTCGGACTCCAAGAAGAAGTGACGCCGGGCGGGGA
>NZ_JBHVHQ010000322.1:0-8690 GCF_042800135.1 Streptomyces sp. NPDC057654
CCCGTACCACGAGCGGTTCCACGCCTGCCTCATCGAGGCGCTGCGCCTGTCCGGCAGGCGCCGTGAGGCGCTCGACGCCTACGACGACCTGCGCCGGGTGCTCACCGACGAACTGGGGCTGGGGCCCTCCGCCCACCCGCACGCCCTGCTCCGCAGCATCCTCACGGACGCGCCGCCGGAGTCCGGCCGTACGCCCGTTCTCGCCGGGGTCGCGGCGGCGGCGACAGCCATCACAGGTCAGACGCCCATGCCTATCCCGCCTCCCACCGGCAGCACCGTGCCCGTGATGTAACCCGCCTCCGCGCTCGCCAGGAACCGGACCGCCGCCGCGACCTCCGTCACGGTGCCCGGCCGGCCGAGCGGCGTCATCTTCATGGTGTCCCGCATCCGGCGGTCCGTCAGCTGCTTGGTCATGTCGGTGTCGATGATGCCGGGAGCCACCAGGTTGACGGTGATGTCCCGCGAACCCAGCTCCCAGGCCAGCGACCTGGCCAGGCCGACCAGCGCCGTCTTGGTGGCGGCGTAGTTGGTCTGGCCCGGCGCGCCGAGGAACGCCAGCGCGGAGGAGAGCAGCACGATCCGGCCCCGGCGCGCGGCCAGCATCGGCCCGGCCGCCGCCCGTACGGTCCGGAACACCCCGCGCAGATTGGTGTCCAGCACCTCGTCGAACACCTTCTCCGACATGCGCGGCAGCAGGGTGTCACGGGTGATCCCGGCGTTGGCGATCAGCACCTCGGCGGGCCCGTGCTCCCGCGCGACCGTCTCGAAGGCCGCCTCGACCGAGGCCGCGTCGGTCACCTCGCAGCGCACCCCGAACAGCCCCTCGGGGGGCTCGCCGGACCGGTAGCCGACCGCCACGCGGTCCCCGTCGGCGGCCAGCGCGCGGGCCACCGCCAGGCCGATGCCCCGGTTCCCTCCGGTGATGAACACGGACCTCGCCATGTCTTCCGCCTTCCTTTCCAAGGTGTGCTGTCGTCAGTTGTGCGCTTGCTCAGACGTTCCGGTCCGGCGCCTGGACCAGCAGGCAGGACCAGGTGAACCCCGCTCCCGCGCTGAACACCAGGGCCGACTCGCCGGGCGCCAGCGCGCGCCGGCGCACCAGCTCCGCCAGGCCGGCCGCGGCGTCTCCCGCGCCCAAGTGGCCCGTCGTACGGCCGAAGTCCACGGGCTCGGCGCCGGTGCGCCCGGCGAGTTCCGGTACCCACGACTCGGCGAGGGTCTTGGCGCCGAAGCGGGGCAGCACCGCGTAGCGCAGCCGCGGGTCCCACGGGTCCGGGCCGCCGCCCTCCAGCGCCTCGGCCACGACCGCGCCGATCGCGTGCCGGTTGGCCCGCGCGAAGGGTTCGTTTCCGTGTTCGTGCAGGTAGGCCCGTTTGGTGGCGCGCATGTCCACGCGGGGCCGGTGGCCGCGCGGTACGGGCGTGAAGGGGTCGGCGCCGCGGTGCATGACCTCCAGTTCCGGGGCCGCGACGCTCGCCACGGACCGGAGCAGCAGGGCGTCCGAGGGGGCGGCGGGCAGCCGCAGCAGTACGGCCGTACCGGCGTCCGCGTAGGCGACGCCGTAGT
Organism: Streptomyces sp. NPDC057654; assembly: GCF_042800135.1. Taxonomy (NCBI): domain Bacteria; kingdom Bacillati; phylum Actinomycetota; class Actinomycetes; order Kitasatosporales; family Streptomycetaceae; genus Streptomyces; species Streptomyces sp. NPDC057654. The sequence continues at coordinate 1,567 of NZ_JBHVHQ010000322.1, forward strand.
CGCTCGCCCATCGGTCGAAGCCCGGCTCGGCGAAGCGGTCGGCCGTGGTGACCAGGGCCCAGTCGGGAGCGGTCGCGGAGGCGGTCGTAGAGGCGGTCGTAGAGGCGGTCGCGCCCGCGACGAGCCGGGCCGCCGCCAGTTCGACGGCGGCGCTGCCGCCGTTGCACACCTGCTGGACGCCGACCGGCACAGCCCGCAGCGCGCCGAGCCGGTGGGCGATGTAGTGGGCGGGCGACCACAGGTCGTGCCCCTGGTAGTACATCCACGCGTGGCACGTCAGGCCGATGTCGCCCGCCTCCACGCCGGCCGCCGCGAGCGCCGTACGGGCCGCCCGTACCGCCATGTCCGGCGGCGCCACGTCCTCGGCGACCGGGATCTCCTCATGGCCGAGGTCCGCGGCCTGCCGCCTGCGCAACCGCCCCTCGCGTACCGCGTCGTCCGCCCGGGACCGGCCCCCGGGCAGCCACAGCGCGGCGGCCGCGATTCCCGCGGGCTCCACCAGCCTCATATCCGAACCGCCTCCCGTGAGTTACCGGAAAGCACAGTGCGAGGGCTCGATAAAAGCTGGATGAAAGCCAGTTGAAAGGCCACTGGAAGGGGATTGAAAGGAGGCCCGGAAGGCGTCAGGAGGCACCCGGCAACCTCCTCCATACCCCTCTCCACCTGCACCTATATCGCCTATGCCGAATTGTGAGCAGCTACCCCTACCCCTTTGGAGAGAGTTGCCGAGGCCGCCGGAATCCGTGTTCCATTCATTCCGTCGGGGCCGAAAAACTGCCGCGAATGCTTCTCGAAGCAGATATTCCGTATCCACGGCATACCCAGGAGAATGAAATGCAGCACGACAACACTCACGACACCGTTTCCGACGAGCTCCGGCAGCAGATCCGGGAGATCGTCGCCGACGTCCTGGAGGCCGAGCCCGGCGACCTCACGGACGGCAGCAGCTTCGTCGACGACTTCGACGCCGATTCCCTGCTCGTGATCGAGATCTTCTCCCGCTTCGAGCGCGACCTCGGCATCCGCATCCCGCAGGAGGACCTGACGGAGCTGGACGACCTGCCCGCCGCGTACGCCCTCGTGGCCCGCCATCACGCCCGTGCGGCCGTCGGTGCGTAGGCCGGGTGCCGGGCCCGGCGCAGGGCCGGGCGCTGCGGCGCGCAAACCGGGGGAACGCAGGGTCGTCGTCACCGGCATGGGCGCGGTGAGCAGTCTGGGCACCGGCGTACGGCCGTTCGTCGACGGCATCCGGGCGGGGCGCAGCGGCATCGGCCCCGCCGCGGAGTTCGACACCGCGGGGTTCGAGCACACCCGCGCCGGGGAGGTGCGGGACTTCTCGCCCGGCTCCCGGCTGCGGCGCACCGACCCGGCGCGGTGGGGACGCAGCGGACAGTTCGCGGCCGTCGCGGCGCGGCTGGCCTTCGAGGACGCGGCCATCGCCCCGGACTCGCCGCACTCGCCGGCCCTGGAGCGCACGGCGGCGTGCTTCGGCACGACCAACGGCGAGTCCCAGGTGCTGGAACGGCTGGTGGCGCAGTGGGTCACGGACGGCCTCGACGAGATCGACGGGATCGACCGCCCCGACGGCCCCGACGGGCTCTCTTCTCGGCTCGTCGGGCAGGCCGACGCCGGGCGCATCGCTGCCGCCGCCGCGAGCGAACTCGGCCTCGGCGGCGACGTGCTGACCTTCGGCACGGCGTGCGCGGCCGGCAACTACGCCATCAGCTACGCCTGCGACCTGATCCGCGGCGGCGCGGCGGACGCCGCCGTGTGCGGCGGCGCGGACGCCTCCAACCGGGCCACGCACGCCGGCTTCCACCGGCTCGGCGCCCTCGCGGAAGGGGAGCCCCGGCCGTTCGACACCGACCGCGACGGCATCGTCACGGCGGAGGGCGGCGCGGCCCTGCTCCTCGAACCGCTCGACGCGGCGCTCGCCCGCGGCGCCCGTATCTACGCCGAGGTGCTCGGCTACGGCGTCACCTGCGACGCGCGGCACATGACCAACCCCGACCCGTCCTCCATCGCCGAGTGCGTCCGCGCCGCCCACGCCGACGCCGGGGTGAAGCCCGGCGACGTCGGCTACATCTGCGCGCACGGGACGGGGACCCGCGCCAACGAGGCCGCCGAGGTACGGGCGGTACGGGAGGTGTTCGGGGAGCGCGTCCCGCCGATCAGCTCCATCAAGTCGATGCTCGGCCACACGATGGGCGCGGCGTCGGCGTTCGGCGCGGTCGTGTCCTGCGCGGCCCTGTACGAGGGGTTCCTGCCGCCGAACGCGACGCTGCGCGAGGTCGATCCGGAGCTGGGCCCCGGACTGGACTGCGTACCGGGCCGGGCCAGGGCCGCCCGGCCCGGAGTGGTGCAGAACCACGGCTTCGCCTTCGGCGGCAACAACGCCATCACGGTCTTCGGGGAGGTCGCGCAGTGAGCACCGCAGTGGTCGGTCCGCCGGAGGAGCAGGCGGTCGAACCGTCGCAGGCGGTGCCGGTGGACATCGTCGGCTGCTCGGTGCTGAGCCCGGCCGGGACCGGCCTGGCCGCGCTCGCCTCCGCCTTGGCGAATATCCGCCCGGACGAGGGGACGGAAGACCTCCCGCCCCTGGCCGTACGTCCCGTGGCGGGCTTCGACGCCGCCGCGGTCCTCGGTTCCAAGGGCCTGAGCCGCCTCACCCGTACCGACCGACTCGCCATGTCCGCCTGCACGACGGCGCTCGCCGAGGCGGGGGCGGGGCCCGCCCCCGAACGCACCGGCGTGGTGCTCGGCACCGCCCTGGGCAGCTCCGGCGCACAGTCGGAATTCCTGCGCGACACCTTCGTGCAGGACCTCCCCTATCTGGTCAACCCGTCGGCCTTCCCGGGCACCCTGATGAACTCGGCGGCCGGGAAGACGGCCATCAAGCACGGGCTCACGGGCGTCAACGCGACCGTCTCCGGCGGGCCGCCGGCCGCCCTGCACGCGCTGCGCTACGCCCGTACCGCCCTCGCGGACGGCCGGGCGGACCGGCTGCTCGCGGGCGGCGTGGAAGAGGTGTCGCCGCAGAGCGCCCATGCCTGGCGTCTCGGCGGCGCGCTGCGGCCGGGGACTCCGCTCGCGGAAGGGTGCGCGGTCTTCGCCCTCCAACTGGCAGACCCGGCAGCGGAGTCCGCCCCGGACCCGTACGCGCGATCCACCGGCCGCCGGCCCCTCGGGAGGCTGCTGGCCTGCGAGACCGGTTACGCCGACCCGTTCCAGGACGTTCTGGGCGTCGCCCGCCGGCTCGCCTCCTGCGTACGTACCGCCCTGGCCCGCAGCGGCCTCGCGCCCGAGGACGTGGCGGTCGTCGCCACCGGCGCGGGCGGGCGACGCGGCTGGGCGGCCGTCGAGGAACGCGCCCTGCGCAGCGTCTTCCCGGCACCCGGCGCGCCCTCCGCGTCCGCCGCACCTGCCACGCCCCGGCGGCTCCGCGTGGACCTGGCCCTCGGCGAGACGTACGGCGCGAGCGCCGCGCTGCAACTCGCGGCCGTACTGGCGCACTGGCAGGACCCGGCCACGCACACGACGCACCCGCACGGCGACCGTGTCGCGGTGCTGACGTCCGTCGGCATGGACGGGTGCGTCGGCTGCCTCGTCGCGGTCCGCGCCTGAGCTGTCAGGCGACGGTGCGGCGGGCGGCGGCGCGGCGGCGCGGCCGGTCATCGGCCACAAGCGCCCTGCCGCGCCCCATCGCCCCGTCACTCCCCATCGATCTTCAATGACCGGAGAAACCATGCAACCCCTCGCCTCCCCACCGGAGGACCTCTCCCGCGACCGGACCGTCCCCCGCGGCCTCGTACACCGCTGGTCGCTGTCCGAGGTGTTCCTGACCGACTCGCGCGCCACGGACGACCGCACCTTCGTCGCGGCGGCCCAACTCCCGCTCTCCCACGCCTACTTCAGGGACCACCCCGGCCGCCGCGCCTTCCACGACCCCCTCCTCGTCCTGGAGGCGTGCCGCCAGTCCGTGACGTACGCCGCCCACTGCCACCAGGGCGTTCCGGAGGCCACGACCTTCATGGTCACCTCCTGGGCGCTGGAGGTGACCGGCCCGGCCGCCCTCGACTGCGGCGAGCGGCCCGGCGAGCTCACCGTGCACGGCACGGTCACCGACCGCGTCGAACGCGGCGGCCGGCTGCGCCGCCTGGTCTTCGCGATGCGCCTCACCCTCGACGGTCGGCCGCTCGGCACCCTCTCGATGGACGTGAGCTGCACGCCCACCGAGCAGTACCACGCGCTGCGCCGGATGCAGCGCGGCAGCGAGGTGCCGACGGCCTTCCTGCTCCCCGCCGACCCGCACGGCGAACCGGCCGACGCCGCGCGATCCGGCCGCCTCGACCCGCTGAACGTCGTGCTCGACGACGCCCGGCACGCCGCCGGCGCCCTGGAGTCGGTGCTCAGCGCCCGTACGTTCCGCAACCGCAGCATGTACGACCACCCGTACGACCACGTGCCCGCGATGGTGTTCAGCGAGGCGGCCCGGCAGGGCGCGCTGCTGCTCACCGCGGACGACGGAGCGGCGGACGGCGGAGCGGTGATCGGCGCGGGCCGGGTGCTGCGGCTGCGCGGCTCCTTCGAGAAGTTCGCCGAACTCGACGACACCGTGCGCCTGACCACCCGCCCCGACCCGGAGCGCGGCCCCGGCTCGTACCTCATGACCGCCGTCCAGAGCGGCGCGACGGTCGCCGAAGTCACCGTCACCCTCGGCTGAGCCGCAGCGCCGCACCACCCGCCGCACCTTCAGGAGACCCAGAGGAGACCCAGATGGAACCACGCCCCGCCGGCCTCGCCTTCTTCGACGCCGACGAGACCCTCATCACCGTCAAGAGCATGTTCGACTTCTACGACTTCTTCCTCGACGCCGTCGGACACACCCCGCAGGAACAGGAGCGCCTCCACCAGGAGGCCCGCGACCTGCTGCGCCCAGGGCTCCCCCGCGCCCAGGGGAACCGTCTCTTCTACCGGCGGTTCGCCGGGTACCGGGCGGCCGAGGTCGCGCGGGTCGGCCGCGCCTGGTTCGACCGGCGGCTGGCCCGCGGCGGTTTCTTCCACGAGGACGTCCTCGCGGCGCTGCGCGCGCACCGGGCGGCGGGCCGTACGACCGTCGTGCTCTCCGGCTCTTTCCCCGCCCCCCTCGACCCGGTGGTCGCGTACGCGGGCGCCGACGTCCTCGTCAGCACGCGGTTGGAGGTGCGGGACGGCGTCTATACGGGCGAGGTGCTGCGCACGATGATCGGCGACGCGAAGGCCGAGACCGCGCGGAAACTGATCGCCGACGCGGGCGCCGCCGCGGCGGACTGCCACGCGTACGGCGACCACGGCTCCGACCTGGGCCTGCTCAGCCTCGTGGGCCATCCCGTCGTGGTGGGCGCCAACCCGGAGCTGACGGCCGCGGCCGACGCCAACGGCTGGCGCCGGCTGGCGGGGGTCGCCGCCGCCTGACCGGGTCTCTCCCCCTGCCTGTTCAGCAGAAGAGCCGCCGTGCCACCGGGCCCGGCGGCCTTTCGCCACGCCCCGCCCTCCTTCGCTCAACTCCCGCTCAATTCCCGCTCAATTCCCGCTCACCGAAAGGCGGACCACCCATGAACGAACAAGTGGTGATCGTCGGAGCCGGCCCGGTCGGCATGCTGCTCGCCTGCGAACTGCTCCAACAGCACATCCCCGTCCGGCTGGTGGACGCCGCACGCGAGCACTCCGCCCATTCGCGGGCCACGATCGTGTGGCCCCGGCTCCTCGAACTCATGCGCCGTACCGATATGACCGAGCGCCTGGCGGCAGGCGGCCACCGCATCGACGGCGTCGCGTACTTCTCCAGCGGCCGCAGGCTCGGCACCGCCTGGATGAACCGGCTGGCCGACACCCCGTACCCCTTCGCGGTGGCCATCGCCCAGAGCGAGACGGAACGGCTCCTGGAGGACCGGCTCACGGAACTGGGCGGAAAGATCGAGCGCGGGGTACGGCTCACCGACGTCAGGAACCCGCACAGTCCCCGCCCGACGGCCGTCCTGACGACGGCGGACGGCGGGGTGGAGGAGGTGGAGACCGACTGGCTGATCGGCGCGGACGGCGCGCACAGCGCGCTGCGCGGGATGCTCGACGCGGGCTTCGAGGGCGAGCAGTTCGACGTCAGCTTCGCCATCACGGACGCCGAGGTGCACGGCGACGCGCCCATGAACGTCGTGAGCTACTGCTACACCCCCGAGGGCAGCCTCGCCCTGGGGCCGTTGGGGAGCGAGGTGACGCGGGTGGCGGTCAGCGTGCCGCACCCGGAGGACGACGCCCCGCCCTCGCGCGCGTTCTTCCAGCGGATGCTCGACGAGCGCGGGCCGGGCCGCAACGCGATGGGCGAGCTGCGCTTCAGCACGACGTTCCGCATCCACGCCCGTACCGCCGGGCGGTTCCGCACCGGGCACTGCCTGCTGGCCGGGGACGCCGCCCACATCATGAGCCCGGCGGGCGCCCAGGGCATGAACACCGGCCTCCAGGACGCCGTCAACCTCGGCTGGCGGCTGGGCGGGATCATCAACGGCCTGCTGCCCGAGTCCGCCATCACCGGCTACGACCGCGAGCGGCGCTCGGCCGCGCACGCGGTCGCCCGGAACACCTCCCGGCAGACCCGCTGGGGCCTGCTGCGGAAGGGCTCGCAGATCGCCGTCCGCGATGCCGCCCTGCGCACCGCGTCCGCCACCGGGCTCCTCCAGCGCGCCATCGCCCCGCTGGTCGCCCAGACGGGGGTGCGCTACCCGCCCGCGGACGGCCGGCCGGCCGGACACCGCCTTCCCGGCGCCCGGACCCGTACGGGCGACCGGCTGCCCGTACTCCCTACGGGGCCCGCAGGAACCATGGGTGCCGCCGACGCCTCCCTCCACGCGGACGGCCGGTCCTGGACCCGTACCGCCGACGACACCCTGACCGTCCTGCTCTGGCCCGGCAGGCGTCCCGGCGCGGGGTGGGCCGAGACCGTACGGCGGGTGACGGCCGCCACGGCGCCGCACGCCGCGGTCGTGACGCCCGCCGCCGCGCCGGGCCCGCTGGCCGACGCGCTGGGCCCGCGGGCCACGATCGCGGTCGTACGGCCGGACGGACACCTGGTCACCGCCCTCGCCCCGGAC
>NZ_JBHVHQ010000323.1:0-8686 GCF_042800135.1 Streptomyces sp. NPDC057654
CCCCACCCCTCCCCCGCCGGGGCCCCGCCATCGGGTACCGACCCCGCGGGGCGGCCGTCCGGGGCGGTGCCGGCCCCCCCCCCCCCGCCGCGCCGAGACTCCACCGGCCTACCGGCCGTTGAAAGCGTCCTTCAACCGCGAGAACAGCCCCTGCTGCCCCGGCTTGAACTCGCCCGTCGGCCGCTCCTCGCCGCGCAGCTTCGCGAGCTGGCGCAGCAGATCCTCCTGCTGCGGGTCCAGCTTGCTGGGCGTCAGCACCTCGACATGGACGATGAGGTCCCCGCGCCCGCCGCCCCGCAGATGCGTGACGCCGCGCTGGTGCAGCGGGATCGACTGGCCGGACTGGGTGCCGGGCCGGATGTCGACCTCCTCCATCCCGTCCAGCGTCTCCAGCGGCACCTTCGTGCCCAGCGAGGCCGCGGTCATCGGGATGGTGACCGTGCAGTGCAGATCGTCGCCGCGCCGCTGGAAGACCGGGTGCGGGTTTTCGTGGATCTCCACGTACAGGTCGCCGGCCGGGCCGCCGCCGGGGCCGACCTCGCCCTCGCCCGCGAGCTGGATGCGGGTGCCCTTGTCGACGCCCGCCGGGATCTTGACCGTGAGCGTACGGCGGGACCGTACGCGCCCGTCGCCCGCGCACTCCGGGCACGGGGTCGGCACCACGGTGCCGAAGCCCTGGCACTGCGGGCACGGCCGCGAGGTCATGACCTGGCCGAGGAAGGACCGGGTGACCTGCGAGACCTCGCCGCGGCCGCGGCACATGTCGCAGGTCTGGGCGGACGTGCCGGGGGCCGCGCCCTCGCCGCTACAGGTCGCGCAGACGATCGCCGTGTCGACCTGAATGTCCTTCGTCGTCCCGAACGCGGCCTCGCTCAGGTCGATGTCCAGCCGGATCATGGCGTCCTGGCCGCGCCGGGTGCGCGACCGCGGGCCGCGCTGCGACGACTGCCCGAAGAAAGCGTCCATGATGTCGGAGAAGTTGCCGAAGCCCGCGCCGAAGCCGCCGGCTCCGCCACCGCCCGCCGTCTGTGAGAGCGGGTCGCCGCCGAGGTCGTAGACCTGCTTCTTCTGCGGGTCCGACAGCACCTCGTAAGCGGCGTTGATCTCCTTGAACCGCTCTTGGGTCTTCGGATCCGGGTTCACATCCGGGTGAAGCTCACGCGCCAGTCTCCGGAAGGCCTTCTTGATCTCGTCCTGCGAGGCGTCCCGTCGTACGCCGAGGACCGCGTAGTAGTCCGTGGCCACTTACGACTCCGCCAGGATCTGTCCGACGTAACGTGCCACTGCGCGTACCGCTCCCATCGTTCCGGGGTAGTCCATGCGGGTCGGTCCGACCACGCCGAGTTTGGCGACTGCCTCGTCGCCCGAACCGTAACCGACGGCGACGACCGATGTGGACGTCAGCCCTTCATGAGCATTCTCATGCCCGATGCGTACGGTCATGCCGGAATCCTTGGCCTCGCCCAGCAGCTTGAGGAGCACGACCTGCTCCTCCAGCGCCTCCAGCACCGGCCGGATCACCAACGGGAAATCATGCCCGAATCGAGTCAGGTTGGAGGTGCCGCCGATCATCAGCCGCTCCTCGGTCTCCTCGACCAGGGTCTCCAGCAGAGTCGCCAGCACCGTCGAAACGGTTCCTCTGTCCTCCGCCTCGAAGGACTCCGGGAGGTCCTGCACCAGCTGCGGCACATCCGCGAACCGGCGTCCCACCACCCGGCTGTTGAGCCGCGCCCGCAGATCCGCGAGCGCCGTCTCGCCGACCGGCGACGGGCAGTCGACCATACGCTGTTCGACCCGCCCGGTGTCCGTGATCAGTACGAGCATGACGCGGGCCGGGGCCAGCGAGAGCAGCTCCACATGGCGCACGGTGGAACGCGTCAGCGACGGGTACTGCACCACGGCGACCTGCCGGGTCAGCTGCGCGAGCAGCCGGACCGTGCGCCCCACCACGTCGTCGAGGTCGACGGCGCCGTCCATGAAGTTCTGGATGGCCCGCCGCTCCGGCGTCGACAGCGGTTTGACGCCCGCCAGCCTGTCCACGAAGAGCCGGTATCCCTTGTCGGTCGGGATGCGGCCCGCGCTCGTATGGGGCTGGGCGATGAAGCCCTCGTCCTCCAGCGCCGCCATGTCGTTGCGCACCGTGGCCGGGGACACGCCCAGCTGGTGCCGCTCCGTGAGCGCCTTGGAGCCGACCGGCTCCTCCGTGCCCACATAGTCCTGGACGATGGCGCGCAGCACTTCAAGCCTGCGTTCGTTCAGCATCGCGCACACCTCCCGTCCAGCCGTCCACCGGGGACTTTCCCCTGTCTCTCACTCGGCGCCCACTTGGCACTCCATGGTCACGAGTGCCAGCCACCCTCAGCCAGTGTACGGCCGGGTGCCACGACCAGGGCAAGGGCGGGCCCGTCGGCGGGACGGGTCCGACGGGCAACCGTATCGCGCTCTCGCCGGACCCAAGGTCTAGCGTCTGGGTATGAAGAGCAGTTGGGAAGAGGCGCACTGGGAAACGCTCGCGCCGGGGGTGGTGCGGCGCAGGCTGCCGGGCTGGGACTGCACGGTGGGGGCCGTGCGCGGCGATACGGGCGTGCTGGTCGTCGACACCGGGTCGACGCTGCTGGAGGGCGCGGACATCCGCCGCGAGGTGCGGCGGCTCTTCGGCCGTCCCGTGACGCATATCGCTCTGACGCATCCGCACTTCGATCATGTGCTGGGCACGGCGGCGTTCGCCGGGGTCCAGGTGTACGGCGCGGCCGGGCTCGACGGTCACCTCGCGGGCGCGAAGGACGAGCTGCGGCACGACGCGGTACGGCACGGAGTGGCCCCCTCCGCCGCCGCGGAAGCCGCCGACCTGCTCGTACGCCCGCACCACACCGTCACCGGCGAGCTGACCCTCGACCTCGGCGGGCGGCAGGTGCTGCTCGCCGACGTCGGGCCGGGGCACACCGCGCACGACCTCGCGGTGTGCGTGACGGGCCCGCCGGAGATCGTCTTCTGCGGCGATCTGGTCGAGGAGTCCGGCGAACCGCAGGCCGGGCCGGACGCCCAGCCCCGGCAGTGGCCGGCCGCCCTCGGCCGGCTGCTGGCGCTCGGCGGTGATGACGCGGTGTACGTGCCGGGTCACGGAGCCGTGGTGGATGCCCGTTTCGTACGTGATCAACGCGACGCTCTGGCGGCCCGCTTCGGCGTGTCGTGACGCGCTCCCCGTCCCGTTTTCTATCGTCTGGCGGATGCGCAGCAGAGAGTACGGCCCCGACCTGACACCCCCGTGGAAGAAGACCGCGCCCGCCCCCGAGGTGCCGGCCGACCCCGACCTCGTCGTCGAGGAGGTCGCCACGGGCTTCTGCGGCGCGGTGATCCGGTGCGAGAAGACGGCCCAGGGGCCGACCGTGACGCTGGAGGACCGGTTCGGCAAGCACCGGGTCTTCCCGATGGAGCCGCGCGGATTCCTGCTGGAGGGCCGCGTCGTCACGCTCGTACGGCCGCAGCAGCGGGCCGCGCGGGGCCCGGCCCGTACGGCCTCCGGGTCGGTGGCCGTCCCGGGCGCGCGGGCGCGCGTGGCCCGCGCGGGCCGCATCTACGTCGAGGGCCGCCACGACGCCGAGCTGGTCGAACGCGTCTGGGGCGACGACCTGCGCATTGAAGGCGTCGTCGTCGAGTACCTGGAGGGAATCGACGATCTTCCCTCCATCGTCCGCGACTTCGCGCCCGCTCCGGACGCCCGGCTCGGCGTGCTCGTCGACCACTTGGTGCCCGGTTCCAAGGAGTCCCGTATCGCGGCCGAGGTCACGGATGCGAACGTTCTCGTGGTCGGCCACCCCTATATCGACGTGTGGGAGGCCGTGAAGCCGGCCTCCGTCGGCATCGCGGGCTGGCCGTCCGTCCCGCACGGCCAGGACTGGAAGAAGGGCGTCTGCCGGTCGCTGGGCTGGCCGGAGAACACGGGCGCCGCGTGGCAGCACATCCTCGGCCGGGTGCGCAGTTACAAGGACGTGGAGCCGGCGCTGCTGGGCCGCGTCGAGGAGCTGATCGACTTCGTCACGGGGTAGCCGGCCCTCCTGTCAATCCACCAGGTCGCGCACCACCGCGTCCGCCAGCAGCCGCCCCCGCAGCGTCAGCGCCGCCCGTCCGTGCTCGTACGGGCCCGGCTCCAGCAGCCCGTCCGCGAGCGCGCGGGCGGCGGCGCGGGCCCCGGCCGGGGCGAGGAGGTCCATGGGGCAGCCCTCGGCGAGCCGCAGTTCCAGCAGGATGCGCTCCACGCGGCGGTCCTCCGCCGACAGGAGCTCGCGGCCCGCGCCGGGCGTGCGGCCGTCGCCGAGCGCCTGGGCGTACGCGCCCGGGTGCTTGGCGTTCCACCACCGCACGCCGCCCACGTGGCTGTGGGCTCCGGGGCCCGCGCCCCACCAGTCCGCGCCGCGCCAGTACAGCTCGTTGTGACGGCAGCGGCCGGCCTCCGTGGTGGCCCAGTTGGACACCTCGTACCAGCTGAATCCGGCGGCCGACAGCGCCTCCTCCGTCATCAGGTAGCGGTCCGCGTGCACGTCGTCGTCGGTCATCGGGACCTCGCCGCGGCGGATGCGGCGGGCGAGCTGGGTGCCCTCCTCGACGATCAGCGCGTACGCGGAGACGTGATCCGGGCCGGCGCCGATCGCGGCCTCCAGGGACGCCTGCCAGTCCGCGTCGCTCTCCCCCGGCGTGCCGTAGATCAGGTCCAGGTTCACATGGTCGAAGCCCGCGGCGCGCGCCTCGGCGACGCACGCCTCGGGCCTGCCGGGCGTGTGCGTGCGGTCGAGGATCTTCAGTACGTGCTGGCGCGCGCTTTGCATTCCGAACGAGACGCGCGTGAAGCCGCCGGCCCGCAGCTCCGCCAGGTAGGCCGGGTTCACGGACTCCGGATTGGCCTCGGTGGTGATCTCCGCGCCGTCGGCGAGCCCGAACTCGTCCCGGATCGCGGCGAGCATGCGCACCAGGTCCGCGGCGGGCAGCAGGGTGGGGGTGCCGCCGCCGACGAAGACGGTCTCCACGGGGCGCGGGTCCTCGCCCAGCACCTTCCGGGCGAGGCGGACCTCCTGCGCCAGCGTCTCGGCGTAGTTGTCGCGCGAGGCCAGGGCGCCGCCGGAGCCGCGCAGCTCACTGGCGGTGTAGGTGTTGAAGTCGCAGTAGCCGCACCGCGTGGCGCAGTACGGCACGTGCAGATAGAAGCCCAGCGGCCGGTCCGCCGCCCCGGTCAGGGCGTGCGGGGGCAGCGCCCCGTCGTCGGGCACGGGCTCACCATCGGGCAGTACGGAAGGCATGGGCTCCATTGTCCGGCATCGGCGCCGCCCGCCGTCCGGGCCGGAACCCTACCCTCCGCTATTGCGCCCGCAGCACCAACAACGCCAGGTCGTCGTCCGGCGGCGTCGTCCCGAAATCGTGGACCGCCCGCCGGATGCGCTCGGCGACGCCGCCCGCGCTCAGCCCCGCGCACCCCTCCAGTACGGTCGTCAGCCCGTCGTGGTCGTCGAACAGGTCCGGCTGCTCGGGCCCGCGCCGGTGCTCCGTCACGCCGTCCGTCACGCACAGCAGCGTGTCACCGGGGGCGAGGTCGAAGGTTTCGCTCACATAGGCGGCCTCCTCCATCACCCCGAGCAGCATCTGGGAGCCGGCGGCGGGGCGGACCGTTCCGTCGGGGCCGAGCAGCAGGGGCAGCGGGTGGCCGGCGCAGGCGAGCGTGCAGCGGACGCCGAGGCCGGGGCCCAGCGGGGCGAGCTCGCCGTAGACCAGGGACAGGAAGCGGGCGCCGCTGTCCGGGCCGCCGTCGTCCGGCGCCTCCACTGGCCCCGCGGGCCCGCTCTCCGTCGCGGTGGCGACGGCCCCCACGGCGCCGACGGCCCCTTCGACCGCGTCCTCGCCGAGCATCCGGTTGAGCCGGTCGAGCACCTCGCCGACGCCGTACCCCTCCTTCGCGAGCAGCCGCATCCACGGCCGTACGAGCCCGGTGACCACGGCCGCCTCCGGGCCGCTGCCGCACACGTCGCCGAGGGCGAAGCACCAGCGGCCCTCGGCGGCCTGGAAGACGTCGTAGAAGTCGCCGCCCGCGCAGGTGTCGCCGCGCGGCTCGTACACGACGGCGTGCTCGACGCCGGGGATGTCGGCGAGGCGGCGGGGCAGCAGCCCGCGCTGGAGGACCTGGCTGATGGTGAGCTGCCGGGTGTACTGCCGGGCGGAGGCGAGGGCGAGCGCGACGCGGCGCGCGAAGTCCTCGATGAGGCCGACGACCTCGTCGGGCGTGCGGGTCAGTCCGGCCCGGCCGAGCAGTATCGTGCCGACGCCGCGGCCCCCGGCGACGAGCCGGCAGGCGAGGGCGGAGCCGCCGGGCCCGTAGGCGCCGGGTTCGCCGGGCCAGGGCCAGGAGACGGCGCTGCCGAGGGCGGCGGCGGGCGGCCGGGGCGGGTCCTTCTCCAGGGTGAGCCGCAGCGTCTCGATGCGGCTCTCGCTGGTGTGCCAGACGCGGGACAGGCGCGGCACGTGGCCGTCGGTGTCGAGCCAGACCGCGCACCAGTCGGCGAGCCGGGGCACGAGGAGCTGGGCGGCGAGGGAGGCCACCATGTCCTCGTCGAACTGTCCGGCGAGCAGTTCGGAGGCCTCGGCGAGGAAGGACAGCGCGCCGTGGCTGATCCAGTCGGGGTCGGCGGGGCCGTCGGCCGAGCGGCGCGGGGCGGGGGCGAGGATCTCGGCGACGCGCAGGTCGCGCAGGAGCGCCTGGTCGCCGGCGGTGGCGGCCTCGGGCGGCGGCTGGGCGCCGGGCACGACGGGCAGCCGGAACCAGACGGTCTTGCTCGTGCGGTGGTACGTCGTGCCCCAGGATTCTGCGCACTCGGCGACGAGGCGCAGGCCGTGGCCGGTGCGCGGCAGTTCGTCGTCGATGTCGCAGGGCGGCCGGGCCCGCAGCACGCGGGCCGGGTGGTAGTCCGTGACCTCGACGCAGAGGGAGGACAGCCGTCCGCCGCCCCTTCCCCCGTCTCCGCCGTCGAGCGCGACGCGCAGCTCGACGGAGGTGCCCGCGTGCACCACCGCGTTGGTCACCAGCTCGCTCACCAGCAGGACGGCGTCCTCGGTGAGGCGGTCGGTGATCCCGCGCACCCCGGGGAGGGCGAGCGCGGTCCATTCGGCGACGGCGGCCCGTACGAACTGGCGGCCGGCCAGGGGCGCGAGGGAGTTGCCGGGCAGGCGCGTACGGGCCGTGGGCGCGATACGGGCGGCGGCGGGCGGACCGGGATCACCGAGATCACCGGGGCCATCGGGATCTCCGGGGCCATCGAGAACGTCGGGACCGTCGAGAACGTCGGGAACACAGCCCTCCGGGACGGACCCGTTCGGTACGGGCTCGGCCTGGCTGGATCCAGCCGTCTCGGCGTGTCCGGGAACGGTGTGCGAGGGGACCCCGTGCGGCTCCGCCGCACCCCATTGAACAGAAGATGATGTACCCACCGGGTAGCTCCTGACCAGTTCCGGCATAGTGCCGTTTCCGACACCGACAGAGTGACAGACTGGCCACGCTCATACGCACCGAGTTACGTAAGTGGGTGGCCATGAGTGGAGAAACCGCTGTTCCGACGGCAGTCATCGCTGCGGGGGACACGCAGGGCCAGTGGGTACGGGCCGCCGAACTGCGTCCGTTGCTGAACGCGCTGACCGCTCTGAGCGACGGCGATTTCCGGGTCAGGCTGTCCGGCGCGCAGACCGGCGTGCTGGCGGAACTGGCCGCCGCGTTCAATCAGGTGGTGGCTCGTAATGAACACTTCTCGGACGAGCTGACGCGGGTGCGCCGCGAGGTGGTGCGGCAGGGCCGGCTGGACGAGCGGGTGGAGCCGAGTCCGGGGCAGGGCCACTGGGCGATGAGCGTGCAGGCGGCGAACACCCTGATCGACGCCCTCGTCACCCCGGCCGCGGACGCCACGCGGGTGCTGGACGCGGTCGCGGGCGGCGATCTCATGCAGCGCGTGGACCTGCACGACGGCAACCGTCCGCTCCGCGGCGACCTGCGGCGGCTGGGCCGCGCGGTCAACAAGATGGTGGACCAGCTGTCGCTGTTCACCGGCGAGGTGACGCGGGTGGCCCGCGAGGTCGGCACCGAGGGGCGGCTCGGCGGCCGGGCCAAGGTGGCCGGTCTGTCGGGGAGTTGGCGGGATGTGACGGAGGCGGTCAACACGATGGCCGCGCGGCTGACGGCGCAGGTCCGGGACATCGCGGTGGTGACGACGGCGGTGGCGCGGGGCGATCTGACGCGGCAGGTCACGATCGAGGCGACCGGTGAGCTGCTGGAGCTCAAGCTGACCGTGAACACGATGGTGGACCAGCTCTCCGCGTTCGCGGACGAGGTGACGCGCGTGGCCCGCGAGGTCGGCACCGAGGGGCAGTTGGGCGGCCGGGCGCAGGTGCGGGGCGTGTCCGGGGTATGGAAGGACCTCACCGACAACGTCAACTTCATGGCCTCCAACCTGACGTCGCAGGTCCGCAACATCGCCCAGGTCACCACGGCCGTCGCCAACGGCGATCTGTCGCAGAAGATCACGGTGGACGCGCAGGGCGAGATCCTCCAGCTCAAGAACACCGTGAACACGATGGTGGACCAGCTCCTGGCCTTCGCGGACGAGGTGACGCGGGTGGCCCGCGAGGTCGGCACGGACGGCAGACTCGGCGGCCGGGC
>NZ_JBHVHQ010000324.1:0-8678 GCF_042800135.1 Streptomyces sp. NPDC057654
GGTCCTGACCGGTGAGCCGCTGCTCCCGCGGCACGAGGACGCGCTGGCCGAGCTGGCCGCCGCCGCCCGGCGCCACGACCGTAACGGCCGGCGGGCCTCCCGCCCCCTCGCCCCCGTCGGCGGGCAGCGTCCCGAGGACGCAGGAGAACTCGCGGGCCCGGGAAGGAGAGAAGCGACATGAGCGCCCGACTGCTGCGCGCCGCGGCGCTGGCCGTCGCGGTCCTGCTGCCGCTCACGTCCTGCGCCGCCCAGGACGGCCACGGCCGGCGCAAGGTGACCCTGTGGATGTACCCCGTGATCAAGGACGAGGCCGTGAACAAGAAGTTCTGGGCCCGGACCGAGGCCGGGTTCGAGAAGACCCATCCCGGCATCGACCTCGACATCCAGATGCAGACCTTCGACAAGCGGGACGCCCAGGTCACCGCGGCCCTCGCCGCCGACACCGGGCCCGACCTGGTCCTGCTCACCCCGGACCAGGCGGCGACGTACCGCAAGGTCAAAGGGGTGCTGCCGGTGGACGAGGCGCTCGCGGGCGAGCGCGGGAAGTTCCTGCCCGGCCCGCTGAAGGCCGCGACGTTCGACGGCGACCTGTACGGCGTCCCCCTCTTCCAGAACATCAGCACGACCGCGTACAACACCAAGATCTTCGCCGACGCGGGGCTCGACCCGCCGCGGACCTGGGACGACGTGCGCAAGGCCGCGCCCGTTCTGGCGAAGAAGGGCATCGACGTCATGGACTACGCGGGCAGCCCCGAGCAGACCCTCAACCTCTCCTTCTATCCGTTGCTCTGGCAGGCCGGCGGACGGGTCTTCGCCAAGGGCGGCGACGACGTCGCGTTCGACTCGGCCGCGGGCGTCTCGGCCCTCCAGTTCCTCGTGGACCTCAAGAAGCGGGGCGCGCTGCCCGACGACACCGTCGCCCGGGGCCCCGCCGTCGAGGGCGCGCCCATCGCCGAGGGCAAGGTCGCGATGCGCGCGGTCACCTCGCTGCCGGAACTCCAGCAGATGCGGGCGGCGCTCGGCGAGAAGAACGTACGGTTCGGGCCCCCTCTCCAGGGCAAGGTGCGCGCTACCTACGGCAATCCGGGTCTGCTGTCCCTGACCTCGATCAACGAGAAGGGCAACCGCGAGGCGGCGTACCAGGTGCTCTCCTATCTGACCTCGGCCAAGACGCAGGCCGCGCTCGACGAGGCGGCGGGCACGTTCCCGACCCGCACCGATGTGAAACCGCCCGGCGACAGCCCTGACGTCAAGGCGCTGGACGAAGCCCTCCGATACGCCAACCCCGGCGAGCCCTCGCCCGTCGCACGCCAGGTCATGTCCGTCCTCGCGCCCCGGATACAGGCCGCGCTCAAAGGCGACATGACGGCGAAGGAAGCACTCGACCAGGCCGCGGACGACGCGCGCGAGCTGCTGGCCCGCTCCTGACCGGCCGACGGCCTTCGCTCCCGGTCGGCTGACGGCCTTCACCCTCGACCGGCTGACGGCCTTCGCTCCCGATCGGCTGAGCGCCTTCGTTCCTACCCCGTGCCCACCCCGTCGATTGGCCGCCATGTCCGCACCCCCCACCCCCGCCACCGCCACCGCCACCGCTCCCCCGAGCCGCATACTGTCCCGCCCGTTCCGCGCCGGAACCGGTCCGGGCCCCTCCACCGACCACGCCACGGCACGGCGTCGCCGCCGGCGCCGGGAAGCGGCCGCCGGAATCCTCTTCGTCCTGCCGACGCTCGCCATCTTCGGCCTGTTCAAGTTCCTCCCCATCGCCGGCGCCGCCGCCATGAGCCTGACGCGGTACGGCCTCGACGGGGAGATCACCTGGCAGGGGGCGGGCAACTACACCCGGCTGTTCGCCGACCCGTACTTCTGGAAGAGCCTCGGCGCGACCGGGGCCTACGTCCTCCTGTTCGTACCGCTGATCATCGTCATCGCGCTGACCGGCGCGCTGCTGCTGAACCGGCTCGTACGCTTCTCCGGCACGTTCCGTTCCCTGCTGTTCGTGCCGTATCTGAGCTCGTTCGTGATGGCGGGCATCATCTGGTCGTGGATCTTCGCCAGTGACGGGCCGCTCAACACGGCGCTCCACGCCGTCGGCGCGGGGCCCGTCCCCTTCCTCACCGGCGACCAGTGGCTGGTGCTCGGCGCTCTGGCCCTGGTCTCGGTGTGGAAGGGCTTCGGCTACTCCATGCTCGTCTTCCTAGCGGGCCTCAAGTCCCAGCCGGCGGAGGTGCACGAGGCCGCGCGTATCGACGGCGCGTCCAACTGGCAGGCGTTCCGGCACATCACTCTGCCGCTGCTCAAGCCGGTGCTGTTCTTCGTGCTGGTCATCGAGACGATCGTGGGCTTCCAGGTCTTCGACACCGTCTACGTGATGACCGGCGGCGGCCCCAACCGGGCCAGCCTCACCCTGCTCTACTTCCTCTACGACGAGGGCTTCAAGTTCCTCGACTTCGGCTACGCGACGGCGGTCGGCATGGTCCTCGTCGCCATCGTGCTCGTCCTCTCCCTCATCCAGCGGCGCTTCATGGAAGGAAAGGACGCCTCATGACCGCCCCGCCCCCTGCCCAGGCCCCGGCCTCGTCCCCGGCCCCAGCTCCGGTCCCGGCCTCGTCCCCGGCCGCGCGCCCCCGTCGCTACGGCCCCACGCTCGCACTCGCCGTCATCTCGCTCTTCACGGTCGCCCCGCTGATAGCGGTGGTCGTCCTCGCGCTCTCGCCCGAGGGCGCGCCCACCCTCCCGCACGCCATCCCCGCCTCACTGACCTTCGACAACATCGCACGGATCTTCGAGATCGGCGCGTTCCCCCGCTGGCTGCTCAACTCCCTGGTGTTCTCCGTCGTCTCCGTGGTCGTCATCCTGCTCACCGCGTCCATGGCGGCGTACGCGCTCGTCCGCAAGCGCTTCCCGGGCCGCAACGCCCTGTTCTGGGCGATCATCGCGACCCTCATGGTGCCGATGCAGGCCACGCTCATCCCGACGTTCCTCCTCATCGCTCATATGAAGGGGGTGAACACGCTGTGGGGGCTGATCGCCCCGACCCTCGCCAACGCCCAAGCGGTCTTCCTCATCAGGCAGTTCATACGGGAACTGCCCGAGGAGCTGTTCGACGCCGCGCGGATCGACGGCTCCGGGGAGTGGCGCACCTTCACCCGGATCGTGCTGCCGCTCATCCGCCCCGTACTGGCCACGCTCGCCATCTACATCTTCCTGTGGCACTGGAACGACCTGCTGTGGCCGCTGGTCGTGGGGCAGAGCGACGGGACGCGCACGCTGACCGTCGGACTGGCCACCCTCAACACGGAGACGGTGTCCACGGCGAACATCATGTCCGCCTCGCTCGTCAGCTTCCTGCCCTGCCTGCTGGTCTTCATCGTTCTCCAGCGGCACATCGTCGCCGGCATCACCTCCGGGGGGATCAAGGGATGAACTATCAAGGGACGAACCGGAACGGGACCGCCGCCCGTGCCGAGGGCGACACGCCGCCGCTGCGCTTCGGTCTCATCGGGCTGGACTCGCCGCACGCTCCTTCGTTCACCCGGCTCTTCGGAGACGGCCGCGACGGCCGCGAGGCCCCCGACGACCGCGACGGCCACAACGGCCGCGTCCCGGGCGGCACCGTCGTCAGCGCGTGGAAGGGAGAGCCCGCCGCCGACTTCCCCCTCGGCCGTGACCGCGTCGACGCGTTCGCCTCGGCGGTGGCGGAGATGGGCGTCACGCTCTACGGGACGCCCGAGGAGGTGGCCGAATCGTGCGACGCGCTGCTCGTGGTCGCCGCCGACGCCCGTACGCACCCCGCCCATTTCCTCCGCCTGGCCCCGTACGGCAAACCCGTCTACGTGGACACGCGCTTCGCGCTCACCGGCGCGGACGCGCGGGCCATGCTCGCGGCCGCGCACGCCGGAGGCTGCCTGCCGCTCGCGGGATCGCCCAAGCGCTTCGTACCGGAGTTCCGGGAGGCGCTCGGCGCCGCAGGCCGCGCCGAGCGGATCGACCTCACCGGCCCGCTGCCCACCCAGCCGGGCCATCCCCATCTGGCCTGGTACGGAGTGCACTTGGTCGATCTCGCGGTGGCGGCGCTCGGGCCGGGCTGCGCGCAGGTCGACGCGACCGCCGCCGAACGGACCACGCTGACCTGGGAGGACGGGCGGGTCGCCACCCTGGGCGGAGACAGCGTGTGGTCGCCGTTCACCATCGGACGCGTCCACGCGGGCGGCCGGGAAAGGGAGTTCGTCATCGAGGCGGGCGAACCCATGCTGACCGGGCTGCTCGCTTCCCTCGTCGACGCGTGCGACAGCGGCGTGCCCAATGTGCCGGAGGCGGAGGTGCTGGAGATCGTCGCCGTGGTGGAGGCGGCGGGGCGCAGCCGTGATCTGGGGGTGCCGGTGGCGCCGGAGCGGTCATGACCGTGCGTACGTCTCCCTGTTGTGCCGCGTCGCGCGCAGACTCCCCGGCTCCGCCGCCCCCGACTCAGCTCCCCTCAACCGCGTACGGGCCCGTCGCCGGGAACCCTTCCGGCACCGGCGAGATGGTGGCCCTGCCGGGCGGCGCCTTCCTCATGGGGACCGATGCCGGGGACGGATACCCGGCCGACGGGGAGGGGCCGGTGCGCGAGATCCGGCTGGACCCGTTCCGGATCGACGCGACGGCCGTGACGAACGCGTCCTTCGCCTCCTTCGTGGAGGCGACGGGGTGGGTGACGGTGGCGGAACGGCTGGGCACGTCGTTCGTGTTCGCGAGCCCGCGGTCCACGGAGCCCCCCGGTGGCCGCCCCGTCCCGCAGACGCCGTGGTGGTGGGAGGTGCCGGGAGCCGGCTGGCGCCGTCCCGAGGGGCCGGGATCGGACATCGGCGACCGTATGGACCACCCGGTGGTGCACGTGAGTTGGCGCGACGCGCGCGCCTACGCGAAGTGGGCGGGGAAGCGCCTGCCGACGGAGGCCGAGTGGGAGTACGCGGCGCGCGGGGGTCTGGTGCAGGCCCGCTACCCCTGGGGCGACGAGCGCGAACCCGGCGGCGTACACCGTATGAACGTCTGGCAGGGCGAATTCCCCACCCACGACACAGGCGCCGACGGCCACTTGGGCACCGCTCCGGTCACCGCGTACGAGCCCAACGGGTACGGGCTGTACAACACCTGCGGAAACGTGTGGGAATGGTGCGCCGACTGGTTCCACCCCACCTGGCACACCGACGGGCCGCGCGACAACCCCGCCGGGCCGCCGCGCACGGGGCGCAAGGTGATGCGCGGGGGCTCGTACCTGTGCCATGAGAGCTACTGCTTCCGCTACCGGGTCGACGCGCGCAGTTCCAACACGCCTGAGAGCAGCAGCGGGAACATCGGCTTCCGCTGCGCGACTGCCCTTGACGCGCGGCCGCTGCCGGGAGCGGGAGCGGATGCGGGCGGTTGGCCGGGGTGACGGAGGACGATACTTTTGTCATCAACCGAAATAACAGGAGCGGATGCGCGGTCGCGCGGCTACCATTCGTCCCCGCCCTGTCTCCGAACGCACCGAAGGACCCGTCTGCGATGAAGCCCCGTGCCGGGAGCAAGGCCCTGATCCGCGAGATCAACGAAGTCCTGGTGCTCAACGTCGTACGCAGTCAGGGACCTGTCGCGCGCGCGGCGATCGCCGCCCATACGGGCCTGAGCCCGGCGACGGTCACCGGCATCACCTCCCGGATGCTGAACGCGGGGCTCCTCACCGAGGCCGACGTCGTCCGTGGCGCGGCGGGCAGGCCCGCGCGCCTCGTCGAGCTCAGCACCGACAGGCTCGTGGCCGCGGGCGTACGGCTGTCGGGCTCCGAGGTGTTCGTGGCGCTGGTCAACCTGCGCGGCGAGGTCGTCGCCTCCCACAAGGAACCGCTCTCCTCCCCCTCCCCCGAGGACGCCGGAGCGGCCATCACCCGCGCCGTCCGCGCGGCCACGGCGCGGCACCGCGAGGCGGCGCTGATCGGCGTGGGCGTCGCCGTCTCCGGCGTGGTCGACCACGAAGGCGGCCTGGTGCTGCACAGCGGCTCGCTCGGCTGGGAGAACCTGCCGTTCCGGGATCAGCTGACGGCCCGGCTGGACAGCCCCGTGGTCATCGACAGCTACGTCAACTGCCTCGCCTCCGGGCTGCTCCTGTTCGACGGCCGGCTGTCGGGCCGCGATCTGCTGGTCTTCAGCGTCGGGGTGAGCCTGGGCGCCTCGGTCGTCGTCCAGGGCCGCATCCACCGGGGCTTCAACGGCGCGGCGGGCGGCTTCGCCCACTCCCGCGTCGGCTCCGGCGCCGAACGCCCCTGCCACTGCGGCGCGGCGGACTGCCTGGAAGCCTGGAGCAGCCATTGGGGCATCCGGCGAGAGCTGGAAGCACGCGACGAGGCTGACGCCGCGGGCAGGACCGAGGCCGAGACCGAGGTGCTCGCCTCCGCCACCGACCGGCTCGGGGCTGCCATGGCGAACGCCGCCAAACTCTTCGGCCCCGAAAGCGTGGTGGCGGCCTTCACCGGCGAAATGGACCGCCCCTCCCTCACGACGGCGACAGCACGCGCCTTCCACGCCCAGTACGACCACGAGAAGGCCCCCGCCCCTCAGCTGGAAATCCTCTCCGCCGACGAGACGGACCTGTCCCGCGGCGCCGCGTACACCGTGCTCGCCCAACTGTTCACCGCGGAAATCCCGCGCCCGGCCTCGTAGAGCAACCGCCACGGCGACGTTCCTGGGCCCTGCCATGAAGAGGCCCCTGACCTGGCTGTTCTCCGGTCAGGGGCCTCAGGGGCCGCTTCGTGGCGCGATCGGATCAGCTCAGACGCTCAACCGGACCATCGCTCAGCCGAACCACCGCTCAGGGACACCCGGCGGGCTGTGTCCGCGAGGCGTCGCGGATCAGTGCCCGCTGCGCGTCGTGGATCCGTTTCACGTCGGGCTTCACGACCCTTCGGTCGTACGTGATGAGGCCGTTGAGCTCGCCCTCCACGTCGGAGATCTGCGTGTAGACGGCGCCGTTGCCGCCCTTGCAGACCAGGGCCCGCACCTCGTTCAGCTTGTTGAGGTAGTCGTTCGTGTACGTGGCCGGGGACACGTCCACGTACGACTGCTGCACGGACCAGGCGTGCCCGGGAACGCCGAGCCCGAGCCCCCCGTACTCCCCGGCCACCAGCGCCCGCTTGCCGTCCGGGTGCGGCGGCAGCGCGGGGCTCGGGTACCCGTGTTCGTCCAGGATGTCGCCGGTGCCGCCGTCGACCCCGAGGTTGATGCCCGACATCGAGTTGATCAGCCGCGTGGGGTCCCATGCCTTGGCCTGGTCGGCGATGCGGGCCTCGTCGTACTGGCCCCAGCCTTCGTTGAACGTGACCCACATGATGACCGACGGGTGGTTGGAGTGCTGGTCGATCATCGTCTTCATCTCACGCTCGTACTCGGCGCGCGCCGCGGTGCTCGGGTTCACGCCCGCCGCCATCGCCGGCATGTCCTGCCATACGAGCAGCCCCAGCTTGTCGGCCCAGTAGAACCACCGGTCCGGCTCGACCTTGATGTGCTTGCGGACGGAGTTGAAACCCATCCGCTTGTGCATCTTCAAGTCGTATGCGAGCGCCTTGTCGCTCGGCGCGGTGTGCAGCCCGTCGGGCCAGAAGCCCTGGTCCAGCGTGGCCATCATGAAGACGGGTTTGCCGTTCAGCACGGTGCGCGGCGTGCCGTTCACCTTCTCCACGGATATGGACCGCATGCCGAAGTAGCTGCGGACCCGGTCCCCGCCGACGCTCACCTTGAGGTCGTAGAGATAGGGGTCGTCCGGCGTCCACAGGCGCGGCTTGGAGATCTTCAGGTCGAGCGCGCTGCCCGACCGGCCCGTGACGGTGCCGACCTTGTGCTTTCCGGCGTACGCGGTGGCGGTGACCGGGAGGCCGCTGCGCACGCCCTTCGTCTCGACGGTCAGCCTGCCGCTCGCGTCGGGCGTCAGCTTCAGATCGGAGACGTGGTCCGCGGCGACGGGCTCCATCCACACGGTCTGCCAGATCCCGGAGGACGGGGTGTACCAGATGCCGCTGGGGTCGAGGCGCTGCTTGCCCATCGGCGGGTTCTCGGCCTTCGCCGCGTCGGTCGGGTCGTACACGCCGACGATGAGTTCTTGGGTACGCCCCGGTTTCAGCGCGTCCGTGACGTCCGCGCTGAACTTGTCGTAGCCGCCCTGGTGATCGGCGACCTTCGTGCCGTTCACGTAGACCTGCGCCTGCCAGTCGACGGCGCCGAAGTTCAGCTGGAGCCGCTTGCCGCGGCCCACCTGCCAGTTCGCCGGAACGGTGAAGGTG
This sequence comes from Streptomyces sp. NPDC057654, assembly GCF_042800135.1. Taxonomy (NCBI): domain Bacteria; kingdom Bacillati; phylum Actinomycetota; class Actinomycetes; order Kitasatosporales; family Streptomycetaceae; genus Streptomyces; species Streptomyces sp. NPDC057654. The sequence continues at coordinate 8,286 of NZ_JBHVHQ010000324.1, forward strand.
CGCCGGTACCACATGCGGTCCTCGTGGCGTTCGATCCCGGACAGCTGCGACTCCACCGGGTACGGCACCAGGATCTTCTCGCCCAGCCGCTTGCCCACCGGCACGGCGTCGCCCGCCTTGGCCGCGGCGAACTGCCACTTCCCGTTGAGATTCCGCCACTCGGACCGGGTGAGCTGCGGCCGCGGGTACTCGCGGTGTGCGTTCGCGGGCGTCACCTTGTCGCCCCATGGGGTGCTCAGCTCGTACGTGGAGTGGTTGGGCCCGCTCGACCAGAAGGACCCGACGGCGGCGCCGTCCCTCCCGGCCAGGCCGCCCTTCCCGTCGTACGTGACGTCCACGAGGCCCGGCGCGTCGCCGGCCTTGTTGCCGACGACGGGCTCCTTCAGCCCGACG
>NZ_JBHVHQ010000325.1:0-3975 GCF_042800135.1 Streptomyces sp. NPDC057654
ACTCCCGTCAGTCCTCGGGGAGTTCCACGGGCGCGATCTCCTCGAAGCGGTCGCCGGGGCCGGGGTTGACCGGGTCCGTCGCGCCGCCGAAGTGGTGCATGACGCCCCACACCGCGTTCAGCGCGGTCTGCACGGCGCCCTCCGCCCAGCCCGCGGTCCAGGAGATGTCGTCGCCCGCGAGGAAGAGGCCGCGCTTGTCCTCGGCGAGGCCGTCCTGCATGAAGTGGGTGAACAGCCGCCGCTGGTAGCGGTAGTGGCCGGGGAGGTTGGCCTTGAACGCGCCCATGAAGTAGGGCTCGTTCTCCCAGGAGACGGTGACCGGGTTGCCGATGATGTGCTTGCGGATGTCGACCTTGGGATAGATCTCGCCGAGCGACTTCAGCATCACCTCCATCCGCTCGTTCGCGGACAGCGGCAGCCACTTGAGGCTGTCGTCGCACCAGGTGTACGAGAGGCAGATGGCGGCGGGCCGGTCCGGGCCGTCGTCCAGGAGATACGTGCCGCGCGTCATCCGGTCGGTGAGCGTCATGCTCATCACGTCCCGCCCGGTCGCCTCGTCGGTGTCCCGCCAGAACGGCCGGTCGACGGGGACGAAGAGCTTGGACGACTCCATGTAGTGGGTGCGCTCCACCGCCGTCCAGTGGTCGATGGGCAGCAGCGCGTCATCGCAGGCGATCTTGGAGAGCAGCATCCAGGACTGCGCGGTGAAGACCGCCGCCCGGTACGTGCGGATGTCGCCGGCGGCGTCGGTGACGGTGACGCGGTTGCCGGCCGTACGGTCCATCCGGGTCACGGCCGGGCGCGGGTCGCCGCCGTGCAGCGAGGCCAGCGAGGTGCCGGGCGCCCAGTGCACGGTCTTGGCGGGCTCGCGCTCCCACAGCCGCAGCGGCAGCTGCTGGCTGCCGCCGACGATCCCCCGGTGGTCGTCGTCCGCGCCGGTGTAGACGACGCGCAGGATCTCCAGGATCGAGTTGGGGAAGTCCGTGTCCCAGCCGCCGGTGCCGAAGCCGACCTGGCCGAAGATCTCGCGGTGCCGGAAGGACGCGAAGGCCGGGGAGTCGCAGAGGAAGCCGTAGAAGGTCTGGTTGTCGAGCCGCTCGACGAGCTGCGCCCAGATCTCGCGGATGCGCGGGATGTCGCGCTCGCGGATGGCGTGCTGCATGTCGGAGAAGTCGGCGCCGTCCTCCAGGCAGGCGTTCCAGGCGTGCATCACCTGGTGGTAGACCTCGGGCAGGTCCTCGACGGTCTCGGCGTAGTGCGTCTCGCCCTTGAGGTCGACGACGGTGGAGGGGGTGTCGGGGGCCAGCGGGTTGGGGAACGGCTCGGTCCGCAGCCCGACCAGGTCGATGTAGTGCTGGAGCGCGGTGGAGCACGGCGGGAAGCGCATCGCGCCCATCTCCGCCGTCAGCGACTCGTCGCAGCCCTCGAAGCGCTCGGTGCGCAGCCGGCCGCCGATCCGGTCCGCCTCGTACACGACGGGCCGCAGCCCCATCTTCATCAGCTCGTACGCGGTGACGATGCCGGAGAGGCCGCCGCCGATGACCGCGACCTCCGTGCCGTGCTCGGTCGCCGGTATCTGGCCGAGGCCCGCCGGGTGGGCCAGGTAGTCGTCGTAGGCATAGGGGAAGTCCGGGCCGAACATCGTGATGGGCGGCAGGGCGGGCGTGGCCTGCTCGTCGTGGACGGCGGTGGGCACCGTGGACGTCATCGGCTGGACTCTCCTACTGGAAAAAAGGGGGGCGATGGGGGGCGGGTGCTCACACGAGCGAGGTGTACAGCTCGGGCCGCCGGTCGGCGAGGTAGCTGTTCTCGGCGCGGGACGCCTTCAGGAAGTCGGTGTCGACGTCGGCGAGGATCAGGTCCTCGCCCGCGCCGGCCCGCGCCCGTACGGTCCCGTCGGGCGCGGCGACGCAGCTCATCCCGGCGAAGTCGAACTCCCCCTCCGCGCCGCAGCGGTTGGCGTAGGCGAGGTAGAGCTGGCTCTCCCAGGCGCGCGCCGGGATGATCGTCTGCGGGACGATCTCGTACGGGCGCATCAGCGCGGTCGGCGCGAGCAGCAGGTCGGCGCCGGCCAGCGCGTGGGCCCGTACGGCCTCCGGGAACTCGACGTCGTAGCAGATCAGCAGCCCGAGGCGGACGCCGTCGAGGTCGGCCTGGACGAGCGGGTCGTCGCCGGGGGTGAAGCAGGCCGTCTCGAACGGGCCGAAGAGGTGGGTCTTGCGGTAGTTCGCCAGCGGCTCGCCGGCGGGGCCGATGAGCTGGACGGAGTTGTACAGGTCGGTCCCGGCGCGCTCCGGGTAGCCGTAGCCGATGGCGAGGCCGTGTTCGGCGGCGAGGCCTGCGACCGCCTCGGCGCCCGGCCCGGAGGCGGTCTCGGCGCGGCGGCGCACGTCCTCGCCGATCGCGTACCCGGTGAGGAACAGCTCGCTGGTGAGCAGCAGCCGGGCCCCCGACTCCGCCGCCCGGCGGGCGGCGGCGGCGAGCGCGGCGATGCTGTCCGCGGTGGTCTCGGGGACCCCGCCAGGGCCTTGGTACAGCGCGATGCGCAGCGACGGCATGGGGCACCTCTTCACCGGGTTCGGGGGTGGCGGACCGGGACCGAAGAGGCGATCGCCGGGACGTATCGACGCTACGTTTTCCGTTCAGCGCCGGACAAGCCGCGTCTGTTGCGCGTTCCCGGACGATTCGTTGCGTGTTGTACGGACTGAACGGCGATTCATTGCGCCGCGCCGTGGACGCAGTCGGTTCGGTTCAGGAGGGCGCGCCGGAGGTGAACCGGCGCAGCAGCGGGGACAGCACGAGGACGGACTTGGTGCGCTCGACGAACGGCTCGCCCGCGATGCGCTCCAGCACCCGCTCGAAGTGGCGCATGTCGGAGGCGAAGACCTGGACGATGGCGTCGGCCTCGCCGGTGACGGTGGAGGCGGACGCCACCTCCGGGTAGCGGGCGAGGCCGCGGTGGATCGACTCGGGCGAGGTGTTGCGGCGGCAGTACAGCTCGATGAACCCCTCGGTCTCCCAGCCGAGGGCCGCCGGGTCCACGCGGACGGTGAAGCCGGTGATGGCGCCCTCGGCGCGCAGCCGGTCCACGCGCCGCTTGACGGCGGGCGCGGAGAGGCCGACCTCGGCGCCGATGTCGGCATAGGAGCGGCGGGCGTCCTGGGCGAGGGCGTGGACGATGCGCTGGTCGAGCTCGTTCATCTGGCGCACGTGCGGACGGGTCACTTTTCTACGGGTGCCTGCGGGTCTGCCGGGACGGGCCGGGCGTCGCGGGCGAGCCGCGAGCGGTGCATGCCGTACCCGAAGTAGATCACGAGGCCGACCGCCATCCATGCCGCGAAGACGACCCACGTGATGGGGGACAGACTACCCATCATGTAGACGCACAGTGCGAAACCGACGGCCGGGAAGAGCGGGGCGAGCGGCACCCGGAAGGTGCGGTGCATCTCGGGGCGGGTCCGGCGCAGCACGATGACGGCCACGTTGACCAGCGCGAACGCGAAGAGCGTGCCGATGCTGGTGGCGTCGGCCAGCTGGCCGAGCGGGATGGCCGCGGCCAGGACGCCGCAGAAGAGGGAGACGAGGACGGTGTTGGCGCGGGGGACGCCGGTGCGGGCGTGGACCTTGCCGAAGACCTTCGGCACGAGGCCGTCGCGGGCCATCGCGAAGAGGATGCGGGTCTGCCCGTAGAGCACGGTCAGCACGACGCTGGCGATGGCGATGACCGCGCCGGCCGCGAGCAGCACGGCCCAGAAGCTCTGCCCGGTGACGTCCTCCATGATCCCGGCGAGGGCGGCCTCGGAGCCCTTGAACGAGCGCCAGGGCATGGCCCCCACGGCGACGGCCGCGACCAGCACGTACAGCGCGGTGACGATCAGCAGCGACAGCATGATCGCGCGCGGCAGGTCGCGCTTGGCGTCCTTGGCCTCCTCGCCGGCGGTGGAGGCGGCGTCGAAGCCGATGTAGGAGAAGAAG
>NZ_JBHVHQ010000325.1:3985-8637 GCF_042800135.1 Streptomyces sp. NPDC057654
CCGAGCGGCAGGAACGGCGCGTAGTTGCCGGCCCGGATGCCGGTGAAGGCGACGGCGCAGAAGAGCAGCAGCGCCACGATCTTCACGCCGACCATGATGGCGTTGGCGCGGGCGCTCTCGCGGGCGCCGCCGAGCAGGAAGGCCATGCACAGCGCCACCACGAGCAGCGCGGGCAGGTTGAAGACGCCGCCGTCGCCGGGCGGGTTCGCGAGCGCGGTGGGGATGGTGACGCCGAGGGTGCCGTCGAGGAGTTCGTTGAGGTACTGGCCCCAGCCGACGGCGACGGCCGCGACGGAGACCCCGTACTCCAGGATCAGACACCAGCCGCAGACCCAGGCGACGAGCTCGCCGAGGGTCGCGTAGGTGTACGAGTAGGAGGAGCCGGAGACGGGGATGGTGCCCGCCAGTTCGGCGTAGGAGAGGGCGGAGAACAGCGCGGTGATCCCGGCGAGGACGAAGGAGATCATCACGGCGGGCCCGGCCTTGGGCACCGCCTCGCCGAGCACGACGAAGATGCCGGTGCCCAGCGTCGCGCCGATGCTGATCATCGTCAGCTGCCACATGCCCAGGGAGCGCCGCAGCGAGCCGCCTTCGCCCTGCCCGCTCTCGGCGACCAGCAGTTCGACGGGCTTGCGCCGCATGACGCGGCGGAGGGGGCCGGCGGGCTGCCGCGGGGGCCGCCCGGGGTCCGCGGCCGGGGGCGCTGCGCCGTGCTCCAACACTGGGGTGGCTCCTTCATCGCTGCCGGTCGGGCGGCGACCGGCGGCGGGCCCGGGCGGAAGGCGCGCGGAAGGCGCGTACAACCCGTAGCCGAGGGACCGCCGAGCAGGCGGTCCCCGCCACTCCACGTACAGCGCACGACCCTACGAGCTGGGTGCGTACGCCCGTAATGCATCATTCTTGCGCATCGGCGCACGATCGTTGCGCAGGGGGCGGTCGAATGGGGAAACGTTGCTCCTCACGTCATGAACCGGCACATTGCGGTACCGCCCGCAGCCAGGTCCGGTCGTCGGTGAGGTAGGCGTCGCCCCGCAGCCCGGCCTCGGCGAGGGCCTCCTCGACGGCCGCTTCGTCCAGTTCGTGCGAGGTGTGCGTCTGGCTCCAGCCGCGCCCCTCGAACTCGTACTCCATGCGGACGGACGTCACGCCCGGCCCGAGCGGCTCGGCGGCGGCGACCTTGATCCGCAACGGGCCGCGCCGGTGCTCGCGGGGCACGTTCGCGGGGTCGTTCCAGCCCGCGCCCTCGCGCTGGATCAGCACACAGCCGTCGTCCCGCACATGGCGGCGGCAGGTGCGCAGCAGCTCGGCGCGGACCTCGGGCTCGGCCGTGTTGACGAGGTAGGAGGCGAGGAGCACCGCGTCGAAGCGCTCGCCGAGGTCGAGCCCCTCGATCGTGGAGCGCACGGTGCGCGCGCCGCGGATCTCCGCCAGCATCTCGGCCGACTCGTCGACCGCGACGACCTCGAAGCCGAGCTCCAGCAGGGCGTGCGTCACCCGGCCCGCGCCCGCGCCCAGTTCCAGTACGCTCCGGGCCCCCTCGCGTACCGCGCCCGCGATGATGTGCTGCTCGCCGTCAGGCGCCATCCGGGCGTACATCTCGACGGCGCAGCCGTCCGGGGTGATCGTCCCTGGTCCCGCGCCCGCGCTTCCCGCGCGTCGGTGTCCGCTGAGGCGTCTTTGTTCGCTCATGCGTCGTTGTTCGCTCATGCGGGCCAGCACAGCACGGGGTCCGGAGGCCGGAAAGGGATTCGGGTGCGGGCGAATTCCCGGCGGGGCGCATGGTTTATACGGCTACGGGCCCGGCCATCGCGGAGGTGGCGGCGGACGGGCCCGTACGGAGCGTTCCTGGGGTCAGCTCCAGCTGGCGTGCAGCGGCTGGCCCTCGGCGTAGCCCGCGGCGCTCTGGACGCCGACGACGGCCCGCTCCTGGAACTCGGCCAGGGAGTCCGCTCCCGCGTACGTGCAGGAGCTGCGCACGCCCGCGATGATCGAGTCGATCAGGTCCTCGACGCCGGGCCGGGCCGGGTCCAGGAACATCCGCGAGGTGGAGATGCCCTCCTCGAAGAGGCTCTTGCGGGCCCGGTCGTACGCGGACTCCTCGCTGGTGCGGTTGCGCACGGCGCGCGCGGAGGCCATGCCGAAGCTCTCCTTGTACAGCCGGCCGTCGGCGGCCTGCTGGAGGTCGCCCGGGGACTCGTACGTACCGGCGAACCAGGAGCCGATCATGACGTTCGAGGCGCCGGCGGCCAGCGCCATGGCGACGTCGCGCGGGTGCCGCACGCCGCCGTCCGCCCAGACGTGCTTGCCGTACTTGCGCGCCTCGGCGGCGCACTCCAGCACGGCGGAGAACTGCGGGCGGCCCACGCCCGTCATCATCCGCGTGGTGCACATGGCGCCGGGGCCCACGCCCACCTTGATGATGTCCGCGCCCGCCTCGATGAGGTCGCGCACGCCCTCGGCGGCGACGATGTTGCCCGCGACGATCGGCACCTGCGGGTCGAGCGCCCGCACCGCCCTGATCGCGCTGATCATCGAGTCCTGGTGGCCGTGCGCGGTGTCCACCACGATGGTGTCCGCACCGGCCGCGAGCAGCGCCTTGGCCTTGCCCGCCACGTCGCCGTTGATGCCCACGGCGGCGGCGACGCGCAGCTTGCCGTCCGCGTCGAGGGCCGGGGTGTAGAGCGTCGCGCGCAGCGCGCCCTTGCGGGTGAGGATGCCGGCGAGCCGGCCGTCCGCGTCGACGGCGGGGGCGAGCTTGCGGTGCCCGGCGTCGAGCCGGTTGAACGCCTCGCGCGGGTCTATGTCCGCGTCGAGGAGCAGCAGCTCCCGGGACATGACCTCGGAGACCTGGGTGAAGCGGTCCACGCCGGTCAGGTCGGTCTCGGTGACCACGCCGACCGGCTTGCGGTCGCCGTCCACGACGACGCCCGCGCCGTGCGCCCGCTTCGAGAGCAGGGCCAGCGCGTCGGCGACGGTCTGGGCGGGCGACAGCACGATCGGGGTGTCCAGCACGTGGTGGCGCGTCTTGACCCAGCCGATGACCTCGGTGACGACGTCGATCGGGATGTCCTGCGGAATCACCACGAGCCCGCCGCGGCGGGCGACCGTCTCGGCCATCCGGCGGCCCGCGATGGCGGTCATATTGGCGACTACGAGCGGAATGGTCGTTCCGGTCCCGTCCGGCGCGGAGAGATCCACGCCCTGCCGGGAACCGACCGCGGAATGGCGCGGCACCATGAACACGTCGTCGTACGTCAGGTCGTACGGCACGGAAGAACTGCTCTCCACGGCGCCGGTCCGCGGGTTGAGGAATCGCATGCCACCAGGGTACTTGCCTACTTCACACGCAATACGATCGTCCGATTGCACCCTGCGCCAGTTGTAGGAACACCCGACGATCCGGCGGCCCTGTCGGGGTTTATGGGCCCGATCGGCTGGAGAAAGCGCCGAAACTCCGCGCCCACGTGTCCTACGGCGCCGCATGGGGGTTATGGCCACTGCCATGGCCATAACGACGGTGGAGGAATACATGACCTCTCAGGAGCCCGGCGGCGCGGCCGGGGACGGAGCGGCGGGCGGGGGCGGGGGCGGCGCGCCGGGCGGGGCGCGGCGGGCCCGTACGGACTGGCGGCGGCTGGCCCTCGCCGGGCCCTTGGCGCTGGCGCTGGCGGCGGGCAGCGTCTGGGCGACGACCGCCTCGGCGGTCCCCGTCACCTTCGCCGTGTCGGGCAGCACCTTCCAGGTCGCCGCCGACCACCTGGCCGGGAAGGACGCCGTGCAGTTCGCGTCCTTCGCCTCGGACGCCGCCGGGAAGCGCCGCCCCGTGGCGGTGGCGGGCATCGGCAGCGCCCGCATCTCCCACCTGTGCCAGTCGTCGGTGGCGCACACCCCGTTCGGCAGCGTGACGCTGACCATCCGGTCCGGCGAGGAGCACCCCGTCGAGGCCGAGGACCTGGTCATCGACCTCAAGCGGCTGGACGGCGACCTGCGGTTCGGCCGGGTGCAGATGGGCCGGGACGCCGGGACGCTGGACGCCGTCCAAGGGGTGCGCGGCGCGAACGGCACGTACGGGCAGCAGGCCCGCACCCTGGACATCGACCGGATGCGGCTGCGGGCCTGGTCGCTCACCGCGGGCACCTTCGGCCTCAAGGGCGCCAGCATGTCCATCAGCCCGGGTGATCACTCGTGTCTGTGAGCCCCGGCCCCTTCTTCCACCTGCGCCGCCTGCGTGAGCGCCCGCTGACCGCCGCCGCGCTGATGACGGCGGCCGGCGTCGAACTGGCCTACTTCCCGCTGCGCCGCCCCGAACTGCTCGGCCTGCAAGGCATCGGCGGCACCTCCGCCATCCTCATCGCCTGCGCCCTCGTCGGCTGCGCCGTCCTCCTCCTGCTGCGGCCCCGGCGCGCGCCGGTCTGCGGCGTGGCGGCCGTCGTGCTGGGGCTGGTCTCCTGCCCGATGGCCAACCTGGGGGGCTTCCTCGTGGGCATGGTGCTGGCCGTGCTGGGCGGGGCGTTCGCGACGGCCTGGCGCCCGGCGCCCGGCCCGGCGCGGGTACCGGCGCAGGCGTCGGCGCCAGGGCCTGGGCCCGTACCCACGCCCGTACGCCCGTCGGCCGCCACGCCCGACCCTGCGTACGAGCCCGCGCCCGACAA
>NZ_JBHVHQ010000326.1:0-8635 GCF_042800135.1 Streptomyces sp. NPDC057654
CCGGACAGCTCTTCAACGAACAACACGCGTTCACCTCCTTCCCGGCCGAGCCGGCCGTCGCGGCTTGACTTCTTAAGCACGTGAGATGTCTTTCAACTGGCGCTTCCACGCCGCGTGGTCGGTGTGGAGGTCTTGGTCGTAGTGGGACAGACAGGCGTGTTCCAGAGCCCACTCGAAGCCCTCACGGGTGATCTCCACGGCGAGAACGGTTTCCTGGTTTTCCTTGGCGCCCCAGCCGCAGCGGTACATCATCCACAGGAACGACGGTTTGATCCATGTCATCCGGTCCCGTTTCCACGTCACGGGGAATCGGCCGTCCCGCGCCGACGGCAGGCCGATTTCCGGCGCGTACGCCTGGTAGACGGTGACCGTCGAGTCCGTGTACGCCGCTCGAATTCGATGCTTGGGTTCTTTCACGGAGATCAGAGTGGCCGCGTTGTCCCGCGCAGGCCATCGATTTTCCTTGACGTGAAGCCGAGGGAATTTCCGCCGCCGCCCTCACGGGGGATGGCGACGCCCGCAGACTCGCGCCCCCCGAATCAATCCCTCGGTGAACGAATCCCTCAGCTCCTTCAGCCCGTGATCCGTTGGCGATGGGTGCCGCGGGCGGTGGAGGCGTGGCGGGTGGTGGGGGGGGGGCCGGGGGTGAGGTCGAGTTGGCGGATGAGCTGGTGGAAGCAGAGCAGTACGGTCACGGGCGGCAGTCCGGCGACGATGATGCCGGCGGGCGTGGTCGGGGCGTGGATGATGCACAGGGCCATGGCGATGGCGGCGAAAAGGATGATGACGCACCAGGAGTGGACGGTGCGCCGCCGGTAGGCACGGGCGCGCAGGATCGAGAGCGTGGCGGCGAGCCACGGCCCGTACACGAGCAGCGGCCACAACAGCGCGACCCCGCCTGGAGCGACGCCGCTGGCGAGGCCGTGCAGCGCGGGGTACGACGCGGCGGCGCCGAGGATGCCGACGGCGGCCACGAGCGCGGTGGTCAGTACGACGGAGGCCAGGCTGAGCAGCCGCTTCCAGGTGCAGCCGCCCTTGCTGGTGCGGTCGCTCTTTCCGACGCGTCGGAACGGCAGCCGTGCGGTCTTCCGATGGCTGTGCGGGCCGGCGGCGTGCAGGTCGGCGGCGTGCGGGGCAGTGGTGTACGGGCTCGCGGCGGCGTACGTGTCGGTGTCCGGCGCGGCGTACGGGATGTCGGCGGCTACGGGCGGAGAATCCGCGGCGCTGAGCAGATCGGCGATCTCGGCGTCCAGGTACGTGCCGTTCGTCGCGGCGATCGCGTCACAGGCGTCGGCCAGGCTTTCGTGCGGGGCCGCTCCGTTGAAAGCGCCGCTGAAGAGGGGGCCGTCGCCCAGCCCGTACCGCGGCTCGGAGGCCCAGTGCGGGTCGGTGGGCGTGGACTGGAACAAGGGGGAGACATTGGGGTCGTACACGGTGACTCCGTGCTGTGAGGAAGCGGTGCGGACCGGGACCGGTTCGCTCAGACCATGGCCGGCAGGGGCTGGTGCGCGGGCGGCGGGCCCGCGGGCGGCCGAGGGCCTGCGGGCGAGTACGAGTCCGCGGGCGAGTAAGGGCCCGTGGGCGAGTGAAGATCCGTGGGCGCGTGAGGACCGGTGGGCGCGTAAGGACCGGTTGGCGAGGGAAGACCCGTGGGCGAGCGCGGGTCCGTGGTGAAGGTCTGCCCCCACAGGGCGACCCCGATGCGGTCCAGTTCGGCGAGCAGGTGCGTCAAAAGGTCGGCGGAATGCTCCAGTTGGACCTCTTGGCCACCGCATTCCAGGTAGGCGGATGGGGTTTGTCCGTTGCTGCAGGGGGTGGCGGTCGGCTTGAGGAGCCACTTGCCCATGCGGCGAATGGGGTGAGCGTGCGGAGCGGAGGCGTAGGCCATATCGGTCATAACCACTGAAACGATGGTTAACAGTGGTCAGATACCCGCCATTCGGCTCAATTCGACAACGCCTCGGCATGCCCCCGAGTCTGAAGCTGGACCCGGGGGTGCCGAATTCTCAACCCTTCCGAGCTGCGCCCGCCCCGGCCTTCGCTTCCGCGCCCGCCGCGTCGAGCACGGCGGACGCGGCGATGCGCGCCTGGGCGGCGGCGTCCGCACCCAGGAGCGCGGACGTCACCATGGCCCCTTCCACCAGTACGTGCATGCGCTCGCCGACGGCCCGCGGGTCGGCGTAATCCTCGGCGAGCCCGACCAGGTAATCGCGGAACAGCGTTTTGTGCTCCTGCACCGCTTCGGTCACCAAGGGGTGGCTTTCGGCTCCGTTGCCGCCGAGTTCGGCCCAGGCGTTGACGAAGGCGCAGCCCCGGAATCCCGGTGCGTCGATGGCTTCCCGGATGCCGTCGAACGCAGCGAGCAGCCGCGCCCGCGAGCCTGCCGAGGCCGGGGCGGCCCGCTCGACGGACGCGGCCAGTCGCGTGCGCAACTGCTCTCCGTGCGCCGCGAGATAGGCGGCCGCGAGGTGGTGCTTGGACGGATAGAGCTTGTAGAGCCGCGCCAGCGACACCTCCGAGCCGTCCCGGACCTCGGCCATCCCCACCGCGGTGATGCCGCGCTGGTAGAAGAGCTCCTCGGCGGTCTCCAGTACGCGCGACCGCGCCTCGTCGTCGTCCACCCTCAACCTCGGAACCCTCCCGTACTAGAACGCTGGTTCTAGTGTACCGGCGCGGGTCGCGGAGTGAACCATTCGCCGGGCGTCGTGACGAACGGAGTCATTCCGAGTTCGGTCGCACGCTCCTCGAAGCGCTCGACCGCCCGCGGCGTCTCGATGTAGATCGGGGGCTTGTGCAGCGTCCCGTAGTGGATGGGAACCGCGGTGTGCGCGCCCAGGATGTGCGCCGCGACCGCCGCCTCCTCCGGCAGCATCGCGGCGTGGAACGGGCTCGGCGGCTGAAGGTGGGGGAGCTCCACTATCGCGCCGTTGATGGGCACGAACGCGATGTCCACGGGCCCGAACCGGCGCGCGATCGCCCACCAGAACCCGTGGAAGATCGTGTCCCCGCCATGGAAGATACGGACGCCGTCGCACTCGACGACCCAGCAGATCTGCGGATCCCCCAGGCCGTCGATCGACGGCCCCGCGGCGACACGGAACGGCCCCACGGTCCGTTCCTCCCACGCCTGCACGACCTCCGTCGCGATCCCGTGCTCGCGGAAGAGATCCTCCGCCTCGCAAGTCCACTTGAGATCGTCCCCCGAACCGGGAAACGGCTCGGGCCGGTATATCGGCGCCCCCTCGGCCAGCGCCTTCCGGATCGCCACCGGGTCCGCGTGATCCGTATGCAGGTGCGTCACCAGCGCCGCCACGGCCTCCCCGGGGCGGGACGCCTCGGGGAACTTCTCCTGCGAAAACAGCGGCGAAGCGTCCTCGATGAGGTCGATCACCAGCGTCTGCCCCTCATGTTCGAGCTCGACGCCCGCCCATCCCATACGTCGCAGTCGCACAACTACTCCTTCGCGGTGAGCCGGAAACGGGCATGCCGGAGATCGGCAGGCCTCAAGAATGACCGTTCTTAGAACAGTCATTCTGACCCTAGCAGAATGGCCGTTCTGGCTCCGTGTGAGAGGGGGTGGCATGGCCGGAACCGGCCTTCGTATCCGCGACGACGGCACCGATCCCCACGGGCGGGGCCGCGAACGCGGGCGGGGTGGCCTCGCGCCGGGGTGCCGCCAGCGGAATACCCGGCAGGGCGCAGGGGGCGATATCCATGCACGGGGCGACTGACCCCTTCCGCTCTGCGGGCGTGGCGGCATCGAGGCTGGTCGGCTGGTCGATGCTCGTACTCAAAGGGGCTGAGTAGCCGAGTGCCCAAGAGGCGAACATTCGCTCCGGCCGGTCGTGCGGGATTTGCCGCAGGGGGGTTGCCGTCCGAAGTCGTAACAATTATCGTTACGACTGGAACCGGGGAGTGGAGGCCCACGTGAGTGCCAACAGCAGGCTGACCATCGCGACCCACGCCCTGACCTGGATCGGGCTGTACCAGCGGCGCGGCCACGAGGTCGCCACCTCCGAGCAGATCGCTACGAGCGTCAACACCAACCCCGTCGTCATCCGCCGCCTGCTGGCCGAGCTGCGCAAGGCCGGTCTCGCCGATTCGCGGCGGGGGGCGGGGGCGGGCTGGATGCTCGCGCGGGACCTGGCGGAGATCACCTTGCTCGACGTCTACCAGGCGATCGAACCTGGACCGGTCTTCGCCCTGCACCCCGGGACGCCGGACCCCGAGTGCGTCGTGGGTCACGGCATCGGGCCGGCGATGACCGCCGTGTACGACGACGTGGAGGCCGTCCTGCGCAGGGAACTGGCCAAGACCACCCTGGAGGACGTACTGCGGGACATCTTGAAAGCCGCCTGAGTCGAGCCGCCCGAGTCGAGCCGCCTCGCCTCGAACCGTCGATTCCCCCTGGCTGAGGGGGATCGCATCTCACGCTCACTGACGTAACAAAAATGGTTACATCGAAGAATTGGAGAGTCCCATGGGACAACTGGACAACAAAACCGCCCTCGTCACCGGCGCCTCCAGCGGCATCGGCCTGGCCATCGCCCGCCGTTTCGCCGCCGAGGGCGCGACCGTCTATCTGACCGGCCGCCGCAAGGCCGCGCTGGACGCCGCCGTCGAACAGGTAGGCGCCGTCGCGCAGGTAGGCGCGCGCGGCATCGCCGTCCAGGGCGATACCTCGGACCTCGGCGACCTCGACCGGCTCTTCGTCGAGATCGAGAACCGCAGCGGCCGTCTGGACATCGTGGTGGCCAACGCGGGGGTCGGGGACTACGGTCCGCTCGGCGCGATCACCGAGGAGGAGTACGAGCGCACGACCGCGATCAATTTCAAGGGCACCGTCTTCACTGTCCAAAAGGCGCTGCCGCTGCTGACGGCCGGCTCCTCGGTGCTGCTGCTCTCCTCCAGCTCGGCCCTGCGGGCCGCCCCCGGCCTGGGTGTCTACGCCGCCACCAAGGCCGCGATCCGCAGCCTCGCCCGCACCTGGGCCGCGGAACTGGCCGACCGCCGAATCCGCGTCAACGCCCTCACCCCCGGCCCTGTCGAGACCCCGGGCCTGAACGGACTCCTCGCCGCTTTCCCGCACGCCGATGACCCCACCGCGGTCGCCCCCACCGCAGCCGAACCCACCCCGCCGACCCCGCTCGGCCGCCGCGGCCGCCCCGACGAGGTCGCCGCCACCGCCCTCTACCTGGCCGGCGACCAGAGCACGTTCACGACCGGCGCGGAACTGCTCGTCGACGGCGGCGCCACACAGCTCTAGACACAGAAGACCAAACACAGAAGACCAAACACAAAAGATCAAACACAAAGGACAAGAAGGATAGGCGCGATGACAACAGACACCCAGACCTCGCGGACCGTGGCCGAGCAGTTCGTCGAGCGCCTCGGCGAGCAGGACCCCGACGGCATCCAGGAACTCTTCGCCGACGAGATCGACTGGCACGTCCCCGGCAGCGCCGCACTGCCCTGGACCGGCCGCCGCACCCGCCGGGAGGAGGTCGCGCCGTACTTCACCACGATGTGGCCGCACTTCGCCCAGGGCGGGAGCAAGGTCGTACTGGAGCGCGTCATCGTCGACGGCGGTGACGTGGTGCTGCTGGCAGTCTTCACACACACCGTCGCGGCGGGCGGAAAGGAGTTCACCACTCCGGTGGCCATGCACCTCGCGGTCGAGGACGAGCGGATCGTCCGCCTGCACCTGTACGAGGACACGCTGACCGTCGCGAAGGCGTTCAACGCCGCCTGATGCAGTTGACCTGCTGGAACGCCTGGAAGCCCTAGAACGCCAGAAACACCGCACCCTCGGCGTTCCGGCCCGGCCGCGCCCGTCCCGTCCCGTCCCGCGCTGAAGCTCCCTGGAAACCCCCTGTGTCCCTGCGGGCGGGTGCGCACAGGGGCACAGGCGGTTTCCAGGGCCTTGATCTGCCTGCTTCAGGAAGCCGATCCCGGCTTCCAGTCGGGGTGGCCGGGCATCGGGGGAGTCTCGGTGCTGAACAGCCAGTTCCTGAGAACCTTGGCGGCGTCTTCGCTCCCGGACACCTCGCGGGCGGTCTTGATGTAGTCCTCGGTCGAGATCGTCTTGTACTTGTACCGGTCTGCCACCGCCCGTTCGATCTTTTCGAATGTCTGGGGGCCGACCGACTGGCGCAAGGCATAGAGGGCCAGCGCGCCACCCGTACGCTGAGTCATTCCGGTCTTCGAGAAGTCCCCCGGTTTTCCAGGAGCTCCCTCCTCGTTACGGATGCCTTGATCTATTCCGTACTCTTCGCGCATGGCCGCCTCAAGGGCCTTTTCCGAGCCGGGATCCTTCGGGTCGGACGAGTACCACAGCCCGTACAGGTGGGCGTGCCCCTCCGCTAGCCAGAGGTCATCACCGAAGTTTTCCTTCGGGGTGAGTGAAGCGCCGAACCACTGGTGGGTCATTTCATGGGCCATCAGGTAGTCACCGAACTCGTTCCCCTGCTGGGGAATGGGAAGGGTGACCAGTGTCGCGCTCTCGAAGGCTGCGGGGACGAGGGAGGCGAAGGTGCCATAGGTCTTGAACGGGTAGCGGCCCAGCTTCGAGGTGAGCCAGTCCAGCTGCCTGTCGGTGCGGGGGGTGAGCAGGGGCTTGAGCCGGTCGGCTTGATCGGTGGGAACGACATCGCGGACGGTGACGCCGTCCTGCCTGGTGTGGCTGTTGACCTGGGTATAGGGGCCCACCGCGACCTGATTGTCCATCGCGGGCACGGGGTGGTTCAGCCGATAGGTGCGCATGGTGGCACCTCCCGAGACCTCCTTGGTGCTGGTCAGGTCGCCGTTGGCGATGCCTGTGAGGTCCGAGGGGGCCGTGACATGGAAGGTGTAGGTGGCCTTGTCGGTGACATCGTCCTTGCACGGATAGACACGATGCGCTGTTCCAGGGCTCTGCGGCTCGATGATGAAACCGCGGTCGGCCTCCAGCCACGGCATGTGCTGCTGTTTCCCGGGATGCGCGGGGTCATCCGGGTTCTTCCTGGTCACCACGTAATCGACGTGCACCGTAAAGGCGGACCCCTTGGGCAAGGGCCGGGTCTTCACCTTCAGCTTCTCGCCCTGAATCCCGAACTCGGCGGACCGGCCGTCCACCGTGACCTTGCCGACCCGGCCTCCCGCGAAGTCGAGGCTGACGTCCTTGAGGTCTTCGGTGGCCTTGGCCTTCATGGTGGTGGAGCCCGACATGTCTCGCGTGTTGTCCTTGTATTCCAACGACACGTCATAGTCCAGTGCGTCGTACCCCGCGGTGCTCGCCGATCGCCTGTCCTCAGCGAGCGCCGCACTGCTACAGGCCATGGACGCACACAGGCTGAGGGCGCCTGCCAGAAATATGTACCGGGTGCGCTTCATGGCCGTACGGTAAAGGCGCGAAGTGATCAAGCCTCGCTGAGGAAGTCACCGCCGTATGACCGTTCCATGCTGAACATGTGACAGCCAACGCGCTCCACCGACCGGCCAACCCAGAGCCCATGAACGGCCGTTGCGGAATTCCCCCTGCTCACTCAGCACTCAATAACGTTGACGGCGAGCCCGCCCCGAGCCGTCTCCTTGTACTTCACCTTCATGGATGCGGCAGACGGTCGACCTGCGAAGTTCCTCATCCAATGGGCAGCTGACCTGCGAAAACACCGGGAACGCCGCACCCACAGCGTCCCGGCCCGTCCCGCGCTGACGCCCCCTCAAAACCCCCTGCGCCGCGCTCGAACTCCCTGGAAACCCCCTGACGAGAGGGCGGGTGCAGGGGGTCTCCAGGGCTTTGACCTGCCTCGACGGTGATGACTTTCGGTAACGGGCTTGGGCCCCTTGGGGCATCGATCGGGGGAGATCGTCGAGCGAATAGAAGTCGGTGATGGGTCGACATTGTGAGGGCGTCGGCTCCCGAATGTTTTCCCGCGGGGAAGGCGCGTTGGCGAGGAGAACGCAAAGTCGGTCAAGAAGTTCCACCCGGGCGGCGAAACAGCCCCGCGTGCGCGGGGACCACGCCCCGCGTTCCCCGGAGCAGGAGGCCGCGGGGGGTCCAGCCCCGCGTGCGCGGGGACCACCAGACCGACCAACTCCCAGTCCTTGCACTGCCGGGTCCAGCCCCGCGTGCGCGGGGACCACGGACTCGGGAGGGGGGGTGAGGGCCCCAGTGAGGGTCCAGCCCCGCGTGCGCGGGGACCACAACCCCTTGTACCGCTATTGCTTACGTATTGGGGGTCCAGCCCCGCGTGCGCGGGGACCACAGGTGCCGACCTGCAGTTTCATTCCATGAGAGGCCAGATTTTACCCACTACGACAGACTCCGGCATTGCCGCATTGCACTCCTAGATTGCACCTTGCGCCGGTTCGCAGGTCTTGGCGGTCAGGCCGATGCGGTGACGAGTGGAAGGGTAGTGCCATGCGCCACCCGGGGAATCAGTGCCGACCCCTCCGCGACACCCCGGAGGGGTTCAAGCCCCAAACTGCTCCCATGCTCACGAACGAGTGCGGCCTCTTATGAATGGCTTGCCAGAAGCGGATACCGTCAACTACTGCGGCTAGAGATCTTTAATGGTTGAGGTTACGGGGGTTGGAGGTTCAGTCCGGTCTTGGCGAGGTAGCCCTCGACGAGGCCGGCGCGGTGCTGCATTCG
>NZ_JBHVHQ010000327.1:0-8629 GCF_042800135.1 Streptomyces sp. NPDC057654
GTCCTGCGCGGCGCGGTCGCCGATGCCCTGGATGACGAGCGGCTCCCGCAGGATCGCGCCGACGCGGGCGCGCGGGTCCATGGAGGCGTACGAGTCCTGGAACATCAGCTGCACCTCCCTGCGGTGCGCGCGCAGTTCCTTGCGGCCGAGGGCGGTGATGTCCTGGCCGCCGAAGCGGATCTCCCCGCCGGTCGGCGACTCCAGCCCGACGACCATCCGGCCGAGGGTGGACTTGCCGCAGCCGGACTCGCCGACGATGCCGAACGTCTCGCCGCGCTTGACGGTCAGCGACACCCCGGCCACCGCGCTGACGGCGGAGGCGCCCTTGCGGCGGGCGAACGGCCCGCTGTTGAGCGGGTACTCCTTGGCGACCTCGCGGAGCGTGAGGAGCGTCTCGTCGGTGCGTACGGGCGCGGCGTCGGGCGCGGGCGGCACGACCTCGGCGACGGGGTCGGTGTCCGGGTCGACGGGGTGGAAGCAGGCGAACTCGTGGTCCGCCGCACCGTCACCGGTCTCCGTGAGCTCCGGCTCCGCCTCCCGGCACTCGTCCGTCGCGAAGGCGCAGCGCGGCGCGAAGCGGCACCCGGTGGGCCGTACGACCAGGGACGGCGGCAGGCCGGGGATGGTGGCCAGCGGCTGCGACTCGTCGGCGGCGCGCTCGGGCAGGGCCGCGAAGAGCGCCTGCGTGTAGCGGTGCCGGGGGGCCGCGAACAGGGGGCGCACCCCCGCCCGTTCCGCGACCTTGCCCGCGTACATCACGGCGACCTTGTCGACCCGCTTGGCGATCACGCCGAGGTCGTGCGTGACCAGGATCATCGCCATGCCGAGCCGTTCCCGGAGCTCGTCGATGAGCTCCAGGATCTGGTGCTGGGTGGTGACGTCCAGGGCGGTGGTGGGCTCGTCCGCGATGAGCAGTTTGGGCTCGCAGACCAGGGCCATGGCGATGGCGACGCGCTGCCGCATGCCGCCGCTGAGCTGGTGCGGGTAGTTCTTCATCCGCTCGCCGGGCTGCGGCATGCCCACCAGCCGCAGGGTCTCCTCGGCCTTCTGCCACGCCTCGGCCTTGGACGCGCCGGTGTGCAGCAGCAGCGGCTCGGCGACCTGCGCGCCGATCGTCATGGTGGGGTTGAGGGAGGTGAGCGGGTCCTGGAAGACCATGCCGATGGTGTTGCCGCGTACGTCGCGCAGTACGGGCTGGGCGGCGGCCGCCAGGTCGGTGCCGTCGAAGAGGATGCGGCCGCCGGTGACGCGCCCGCCGTTGGGCAGGAGCCCGAGGACGGACAGCGCGGTCATGGTCTTGCCGCAGCCGGACTCCCCGACGATGCCGAGGGCCTCGCCGGGCGCGAGGTCGAGGTTGACGCCGTCGAGGGCGTGCACGGTGCGGGCGCGGGAGGCGATCTCGACGTGCAGGTCTTCGATGGCGAGGAGCTTGTCGGTCATGGTGGTTGCCTCAGTTCTTCTGGAGCCGCACGTCGAAGGCGTCGCGCAGGCCGTCGCCGATGAAGTTGAAGGCGGCGACGACGAGGACGATCGCGATGCCGGGCGGGAAGATCAGCCACCAGTAGCCGACCTGCGTGTAGGTGATGCCGGAGGAGAGCATGGAGCCCCAGTCGGCGGCGGGCGGCGGGATCGACAGGCCGAGGAAGGACAGATAGGCGACGTAGAGGATGGCGTCGGCGATCTGGAAGGTGGCGTTGACGATGACCGTGCCGATGGCGTTCGGGACGATGTGCTTGAAGACGGCCCGGCCGCCTCCGCCGCCCATCAGCCGCATGGCGTGGATGTAGTCGCGGCTGCGCAGCGCGAGGGCCTCGCCGCGGATGAGGCGGGCCGGGGAGAGCCAGGCCACCGAGGCGATGATCAGGATGAGCACCGGCTTGCTGGGCGTGATGATCGCGGCGACGACCACGAGCAGGAACAGCGCGGGGATGGCGAGGGCCGCGTCGGTGATGCGCATCATCGTGGCGTCGACCCAGCCGCCGAAGTAGCCGGCGACGGCCCCGTAGACCGTGCCGAAGAGGGTGGCCAGCAGGCCGGCGGCGAGGCCGACCTCCAGGGAGGTCTGGCCGCCGTACATCAGCCGGCCGAGCATGTCGTAGCCGAGGTCGGTGGTGCCCAGGGGGTGGCCGGCGCTGCCCGGGGCCAGGTTGGCCTGGCTCAGGTCGGTGTGCACCTGGTCGGTGTGGTGGATCAGCGGCCCGAGGAAGCAGAACGCGATGAGTCCGACGAGCAGCACCGCGCCGAGCAGCGCGAGCTTGTTGCGGGCGAACACGGTCAGCGTGCGGCGGACGAGGCTGGGGGTGGCGACGGCGGCTTCCGGCTGCGTCGCCTCGACGGCTGCGGCGGTCACGAGACGCTCCTGATCCGGGGGTCGAGGACGGCGTACGCGATGTCGGTGATCAGCGAGCCGATGACGGTGGCCACGCCGACGACGAGGGTGACGCCGAGCAGTACGGGGAAGTCGGAGCCCTGCGCCGAGTTCCAGAAGAGCAGGCCCATCCCCGGGTAGTTGAACATCGACTCGACGACGAGGGCGCCGCTGATGAGGGTGGGGAGGTAGAGGCCGAGGAGGGTGGCGAGCGGGATGAGGGCGTTGCGCAGCACGTGGCGGGCCATGATGCGGGCGTCGGACTGCCCCTTGGCGCGCGCGGTGCGCACGTATTCCTCGCTGAGGTTGTCGAGCACGGCCGAGCGCATATAGCGGCTGAAGGCGGCGATGATGCCGAGCGCCATCGTGACCACCGGCAGCACCAGCGCGGGCAGTTCGGAGAGGATGCCGCCGATCGTGTCGGCCTGTGGCGCCTCGGCCGGGAACAGCTGGAGCTGCTGGCTGAAGACCAGGATGAGGATGAGGCCGAGGAAGAAGACGGGTGTGGCGTAGGCGAGGAAGGCGGCGCCGGTCAGCGCGTAGTCGGCGGCCTTGCCGCGGCGCACGGCCTGGATGATGCCGAGCGGGATGGCGAGGATCGCGGCGACCACGATGGACAGGCCGGTCAGGACGAGCGTCTTGGGCAGCCGCTCGCCGATCAGCGAGGCGACGGACTGGTTGAGCTTGTACGACTCGCCGAGGTCGCCGCTGAGCAGCCGGCCGAGGTACTGCACGTACTGGACGGGCAGCGAACGGTCGTACCCCTGCTGGTGGTTGAAGTGCGCGATGGAGTCCGGGGTGGCGGTCGGGCCGAGGATGGCGCGGGCCGGTCCGCCGGGCAGCAGGTGCAGGAGGACGAAGACGATGATGGAGACGAGGAACAGGACGATGACGGCCTGTCCGACGCGTTTGATGAGGAAGCGGGTCACTTGCCCTCGCCGCCCTTCTTCACGAAGTACCAGTCCTGGGGCGCGAGGGAGAGCGTCGGGTTCTGGCCGACGCCGCGCAGGTCGTTGCGGATGACGGAGACCTGGTACGCGGGGTTGGGCGTCCACAGGACGGGCACCTGGTCGGCGACGTACTGGGCGTACTCGCGCATGGCTGCCGGGTCGCCGGAGTATTCGGTGGCCTTGACGAGCTGGTCCGTCTTGGCGTCGGACCAGTTGCCCATGTTGGAGGGCGCGTTGGTCGCGAAGAGGCTCTCGCCGCTGGGGGCGGGCGGGAAGTACCAGCTGCCCTGGGAGCCGAAGAAGCCCATCTGCCAGCTCTTGCAGGCGGCGTCGGTCTCCTTGCAGGGGACGGTGGTGCCGAGCACGGTGTTGAGCGGCTGCTGGCGGATCTCGAAGTCGATGCCGACCTTGCTCATCGCGGACTTCATCACCTGCATGGTGTTGGAGGTCTCGGTCGAGCCGGACTGGGAGAGGAGTTCCAGCTTGAGCCGCTGCCCCTTCTTGATGCCCTTGCCGCACTCGCCGCCGCCCTCGCCGGGCTTCGCGCACCGCATGACGCCGTCGCGCGAGACCCAGCCGTGGTCCGTGAGCAGCTTCTTCGCCGCCGCCGGGTCGAACGGGTAGGGGTCCTTGGGGAGCAGGCTGGCGGGGACGGGGCCGCGGGTGGGCGCGGCGGAGCCCTGCCAGACGACCTTGGAGATCTCCTTCTGGTCGATGAGGTGCTGGAGCGCCTGGCGGATGTAGAGCTGGCGCAGCATGGGGCCGGCCGTGGGGCTGTTGAAGTTCAGGACGATGTAGGTGATCGCCCAGCCCTCCCACGGGTCGATGCGGTAGCCCATCTCCTTGAACTTCTTCGACTGCGCCATCACCGAGGGTGGGATGTAGCCGTAGTCGACGCCGCCCGCGCGCAACACGTTGAACTCGGAGTCCGCGGTGGTGAAGGGCTTGAAGACGACGCGGTCCAGGTGCGCCTTGTCGGGGCCGCTGTACTTCTTGTTGGGTACGAGCGAGACCTCGCCGTTGGTGGTCCAGCGCTCGATCCGCCAGGGGCCGGCGACGGTCTTCCACAGCGGGTCGGTGGCGAACTTGGAGAGCTGCTTGCCGTGCGAGGTCAGCCGGGCGAAGACCTTCTTGGGGTCCTCGTGCTTCGGGTTCCAGGCGTGTTCGGGCAGCGGCTTGAAGTACTGGAGCGTGTTGTTGGTGAACCAGTCCGGGTTGTACGAGCGGTCGAGCCGCAGCCGGAAGGTGTGCGCGTCCAGGACGTCGAAGCTCTCGACGTTGTCCGGCAGCAGGCCGGGCGAATAGCCGCCCCAGTTCTTCTTGTTGGCCCGGACCAGGTCGAACCAGAACTCGACGTCGGAGGCGGTGACGGGCTTCCCGTCGGACCAGTCGTAGCCCTTCTTGAGCTTGACGGTCACGGTTTTGTTGCCGTCGCTGTAGACCGGCATGCCGTCGGCGACGTTGCGCGGGCTGTCCATCGACAGCTTGTCGCCCTTCTCCTCCGGGTTGAAGAGCAGCGGGTAGAGCAGGTTCTGGATCGAGCTGTTGTACGTGGCCAGGTAGCCGGGCGCGCCGATCGGGAAGATCCAGTTGGGCGTGGAGGCGGGCGGCAGCGCCATGGTGGCCGTGCCGCCCTCGACCTTCACGCCGCCGCTGGCGCCGAGTTCGGTGACGGCGGAGCTCTTCGGGCCGCAGCCGCTGAGCAGGCCCACGCCCAGCACCGCCGCGAGAAGAGCGGCGACGGGCCCGCGTATTCGGATCTTGCGCAGCCCCATGCCGCCTCCATAGTCAACCAATCGAAGATTGCGAGCAAAGTACGGACGAACACGAAAAGAAGTCAAGGGTCTAGCGCACAAGCCTTCGATTGATGTCTACTGTCAGCGAACCAAACCCCGAACTTGCTTCGTTCGTCGAACAAAGCCCGGGAACGGAAGCCCTCAGCAGAAGCCCCCGACAGAAGGGCCGCCAACATGACGGCAGCGGACGAGCAGTCCGGCTCAGCCGCACACGTCCTCGATCTCGTCGCGAGCGGCGCCGCCACCTCGCGCGCCGATCTCGTACGGGAGCTGGGGCTCGCCGCCTCCACCGTCTCCGCCCGCGTCCAGGAGCTCGTCGACGCGGGGCTGCTGACCGAGCACGGCGAGGGCGCCTCGCGCGGCGGGCGCCGCCCCCGGCTGCTGCGCATACCGGACAGCGGGGCCGTCGCCCTCGCCGCCGACCTCGGCAGCCACCACGCCAGAATCGGCGCGGTCGGCCTGACCGACGCCGTCTTCGACACCTCCGAGCACGGCTTCGACCTCACCGCCGGCCCCGGCCCCGCCCTCGACCTGCTCGCCGCGCACCTCGGCGAGCTCGCCGACCGGCAGCGCGCGGCCGGCCGGGCGGTGCGGGCCGTGGGCATCGGCTTCCCCGGCCCCGTCGACACCGCCACCGGCCGGGTCATCGCGCCCTCCCGGATGCCCGGCTGGCATCTGTACGAGCTGGGCGACCGCCTCCGCGACCGGCTCGGCCTGCCCGTCCTCGTCGACAACGACGCCAACCTCATGGCCGCCGGCGAGCACCGCGCCGCCCACCCGGCGCTGCGCCACCTCGTCGTCGTCAAGGCGGGCCGCGGCATCGGCTCCGGCGTCATCAGCGGCGGCCGGCTCTACCGCGGCGCGGGCGGCAGCGCGGGCGACATCAGCCACGTCCGGGTGGACGCCGCGGCCGAGCGCCCCTGCTCCTGCGGGAACATCGGCTGCCTGGAGACCGTCGCGAGCGGCGCGGCCATATCGGCGGCGCTGCGCGAGGGCGGCATCGACGCGGACGGCGCCGCCGACATACTGCGCCTGGTCGCCGACGGCGAGCCGCTCGCCACGACGCTGGTGCGCCAGGCGGGGCGGCACATAGGCGGAGTGCTCTCCGTGGTCGTCAACTTCTTCAACCCGGAGGCGGTCGTCCTCGGCGGCGCCCTGTCCCAGGCCGAGCCGCTGGTCGCCGCCGTCCGGGGCGTCCTGTACGAGCGGTGCCTGCCGATGGCGACGAGCGCGCTGACGATAGCGGCGGCGAGCTGCGGCCCGGACGCGGGGCTGCTGGGCGCGGGCCACGCGGCGCTGCGCGAGTGCGCGGCGGCCGTGCCGGGCCCCTGACCTCCGCGGCCTTCCAGAACACCTCAGACGGTCCGCCACCCCACGGAAAGTGAGCAATCATGACCACCCCCACCCGCCGCCTCCGCATAGGCATCGGCGGCATGTCCATCGAGTCCAGCACCTTCTGCCCGCACCGCTCCACGTACGACGACTTCCGCGTCACCCGCGACGCGGACCTGCTCGCCCGCTACACGTGGACCGGCCCCGGCAGCGACCTCGACGACGTGGTGGAGTGGGTTCCGCTCGTGCACGCCGTGTCCCTGCCCGGCGGCGCGGTCGAGCGGGAGACGTACGACCGGATCAAGGTCGAGCTGACCGACCGCATCCGGGCGGCGGGCCCCCTCGACGGCCTCGTCTACGACATCCACGGCGCGATGAGCGTGGTCGGCCTTCAGGACGCCGAGGGCGACCTCACCGACGCCGTACGGTCCGCGATCGGCTCCGACGCGCTGGTCTCCGCCGCCATGGACCTGCACGGCAACGTCTCCCGCCGGTTCGCCGACCAGCTCGACCTCATCACTGCCCACCGCCTCGCCCCGCACGAGGACGCCTGGGACACCCGCGAGCGCGCGGCCCGCAAGCTCGTGGAGCGCCTCACCTCCGGCAAGGGCCGGCCGAGCGTCGCGTGGGTGCAGATCCCCGTGCTGCTCCCCGGCGAGAAGACCAGCACCCGGCTGGAGCCCGCCAAGTCCCTGTACGGGCGGCTGGCCGGCATCGAGGCGATGGACGGCATCGTGGACGCCGCGATCTGGGTGGGCTACGCCTGGGCGGACGAGCCGCGCTGCAAGGCCGCCGTCGTCGTCACCGGCGACGACGCCGAACTGGCCGCGGCGCAGGCCCGCTCGCTGGCCGAGGAGTACTGGCGGGTGCGCCGTGAGTTCGTCTTCGTCGGCCCGACCGCCGACGCGGACACCGCCATCGCCCAGGCCGTCGCCTCCGACGCCCGCCCGTTCCTGATCAGCGACTCCGGCGACAACCCCACCGCGGGCGGCGCGGGCGACCTGCCCTACATGCTGGAGCGCCTCCTCTCCCACGAAGAGCTGGCGTCCGGCCGCAGCACCGCGATCCACCCCGGCATCATGGACCCGGCGGCGGTGGCGGCGTGCTTCGAGGCGGGCGTCGGCGCGACGGTGAACCTGTCGGTGGGCGGCCACATCAGCAAGTGCGAGCCGTACCAGCTCACCGGCACGGTCACCGCCCTCCAGGGCGCGACGGCCGCCGACGGGGACGGCCCGCGCGGCAACCCGGCCTACGACGAGGGCGGCCGGAGTGCCGCCGTCACCTGCGGCGGCGTGACCGCCGTGCTCACGGAGCGGCGCAAGCCCTTCCACACCCGCGCCGACTTCGGGGAGTTGGACCCGCGCACGTACGACCTGGTCGTCGTCAAGATCGGCTATCTGGAGCCGGAGCTGTACGACATGGCCGCCGACTGGCTCCTCGCGCTGACGCCCGGCGGCGTCGACCAGGACCTGCTGCGCCTGGGCCACCACCGCGTGGAACGCCCGCTGTACCCCTTCGACGACGAGGGCTTCGAGGACCCGGACCTGACGGTCACGCTCCTGTAATCCCCCTGTGGACCGGTACGGGGCCGGGGTTCATCCCCTTCCCCGGCCCCGTACCAGCAGATTTCCCAGCGCGGTCCGGCGGTGCAGGACCGCGCGCCCGGCGCGGACCGAAGTGATCAGCCCCGCGCCGCGCAGAGCCGCCGCGTGGGCGGACGCGGTGGCGTTGCTGACGTTCAGCCGCCGGGCCAGGCCCGTGGTGGTGTGCTCGTCGGCGAGCACGAGCAGGACGTCGAGCCGGGTCCGGCCGAGCACCCCGGCGAGTCCGTCGTACCCGCCGTCGGCGCCGGTCAGCGCGGGCGGCAGGCCGTCGCCCACGGGGCAGGTCACATACAGCGGGCGGCCGGGCAGGTCGGCGATCAGTGGACGGCCCGTCCAGTGGAAGGTGGGTACGAGCACCAGCCCCCGGCCGCCCAGCCGGACGTCCCGCTTCACCGGACCGCTCGCGAACTCCCAGACGCCGTTGTCGCCCAGCCGCCCGCCGGGCACGAGCGCGGTGAGCGCGGCGCCGAGACCGTACTCGGCGACGGTCAGCGCGTACCGGGTGAACTCCGCCCGGTGCAGGTCCTGTACGTGATCCCAGACCGGGCCCAGCACGGCGTCGAAGGCCGAGTGCTGGGC
>NZ_JBHVHQ010000328.1:0-8613 GCF_042800135.1 Streptomyces sp. NPDC057654
GACCGCTGACCACTCAGCGATCCAAGAGGAGCCCGGCCCCAACACCGTTGGGGCCGGGCTCCTTTCCCGTCTGAGGCCCGTACGAGACCCGTATGAGACCCGTACGAGACCCGAAAACGAAACTCGTACGAGCAGAGTCGAGCTACGCCGAAGCAGGCACGTACGGCTGGAGATCGGCGGCCAGCTCGTCATGGACCCGCGCCTTCAACAGCGTGCCCGTCTCCGTGTGCTCCTCGGAGATGACCTCGCCGTCCGCGTGCGCCCGCGCGACCAGCGCCCCGTGCGTGTACGGCACGAGCGCCTCGATCTCGACCTCGGGCCTCGGCAGCTGCTCGTCGATGAGCGCGAGCAGCCGCTCGATGCCCTCGCCCGTGCGCGCCGACACCGCGATGGCGTGCTTCTCGATGCGCAGCAGCCGCTGGAGGGCGACCGGGTCGGCCGCGTCCGCCTTGTTGATCACCACGATCTCGGGCACGTCCACCGCGCCGACGTCGCGGATCACCTCGCGTACGGCGGCGAGCTGCTCGTCCGGCGCGGGGTGCGAGCCGTCCACCACGTGCAGGATCAGGTCGGAGTCGCCGACCTCCTCCATCGTGGAGCGGAACGCCTCGACGAGGTGGTGCGGCAGATGCCGGACGAAGCCGACGGTGTCGGCC
The DNA here is from genome assembly GCF_042800135.1 of Streptomyces sp. NPDC057654. NCBI lineage: Bacteria > Bacillati > Actinomycetota > Actinomycetes > Kitasatosporales > Streptomycetaceae > Streptomyces > Streptomyces sp. NPDC057654. The sequence goes on from NZ_JBHVHQ010000328.1 coordinate 657, forward strand.
AGCGTGTACAGCCGCCCGCTGGGCGTCTCGGCCCGGCGCACGGTCGGGTCCAACGTGGCGAACAGCGCGTTCTCCACCAGGACGCCCGCGCCCGTCAGCCGGTTGAGCAGCGAGGACTTGCCCGCGTTGGTGTAACCGGCGATGGCCACGGACGGCACCTTGTTGCGCCGTCGCTCCTGCCGCTTGATGTCACGGCCGGTCTTCATGTCCGCGATCTCCCGGCGCATCTTCGCCATCTTCTCGCGGATGCGGCGCCGGTCGGTCTCGATCTTGGTCTCACCGGGACCGCGGGTGGCCATGCCGCCGCCGGAGCCCGATGATCCGCCGCCGCCCATCTGCCGGGACAGCGACTGGCCCCAGCCGCGCAGCCTGGGCAGCATGTACTGCATCTGGGCGAGCGCGACCTGCGCCTTGCCCTCTCGGGACTTGGCGTGCTGGGCGAAGATGTCGAGGATCAGGGCGGTGCGGTCGACCACCTTGACCTTGACGACGTCTTCGAGGTGGATGAGCTGGCCGGGGCTCAGCTCACCGTCGCACACGACGGTGTCCGCCCCGCTTTCGAGCACGATGTCGCGCAGTTCCTGGGCCTTGCCCGAACCGATGTACGTGGCCGGGTCGGGCTTGTCGCGGCGCTGCACGACGCCGTCGAGTACGAGCGCGCCCGCCGTCTCCGCGAGGGCCGCCAGCTCCGCGAGGGAGTTGTCCGCGTCCTGTGCGGTGCCGGACGTCCAGACGCCGACCAGCACCACGCGCTCCAGGCGCAGCTGCCGGTACTCGACCTCGGTGACGTCCTCCAGCTCGGTGGAGAGTCCGGCGACGCGGCGCAGCGCGGCCCGCTCGGAGCGGTCGTACTGGTCGCCGTCGCGCTCCCCGTCGATCTCGTGGCTCCAGGCGACGTCCTCTTCCATCAGGGCGTCGGCCCGAAGGCTCTCCGGGAGGCTCTGCCGGTTCTGCGCGTCCTGGGCGTCGTACGCGTCCTGGCGGTCCTGCCGGTCCTGGGGAAGGGAAGAAGAGGAGGTCATTTGATCCTTTACGTGTAGGGAATCTCAACTGTCACAACGTGCGGGAGGCCCGGTGGATTCCCGGGACCGGCCGCTTCGCCGACGTCATCGATGGTCCCACGCCGGACCGGGGGCGTCACGCGGGTTTACGGGCGGCCTTCCAGCCGGGGTGGCCGGGCATGGGAGGGGTCTTCGCCCCGTACAGCCAGGGGTGCAGGAATCCGCTGAGATCGCGCCCGGCGGTCCGGGAGGCGAGGGCGGTGAAGTCGGCCGTGGAGGCGTCGGAGTCGCGGTGCTGCGCGACCCAGGACCGTTCCAGCCGGGCGAAGGCGGGCGCGCCGATCTCCTGGCGCAGCGCGTAGAGGACGAGCGCGCTGCCGTCGTAGACGATCGGGCGGAAGATGCTGATCTTCTTGCCGGGGGCGGATGCCTTGGGGGCGGCGGGCGGGCCGCCCGCGGCGCGCCAGGCGTCCGAGTTGGCGTACGCGGCGCGCATCCGCGCGGTCAGCGACTTCTTGGCCTTCTCCTGGGCGTACAGCGCCTCGTACCAGGTGGCGTGGGATTCGTTGAGCCAGACGTCGGCCCAGCGGCGCGGGCTGACGCTGTCGCCGAACCACTGGTGCGCCAGCTCGTGGACCATGAGCGAGTCGACGTACCAGGCGGGGTAGGCGGAGGCGTCGGTGAACAGCCGCCGTTCGAAGAGGGACAGCGTCTGGGTCTCCAGCTCGAAGCCGGTGTTCGCGTCGGCGATCAGCACGCCGTACGTCTCGAAGGGGTACCGCCCCACCTTCCCCTCCAGCCACGCCAGCTGCTCCGTCGTCCGCGCCAGCCGCTTCCCCAGCCATTTCCGGTCGGCTGCGGGCACCACGTCCCGTACGGGCAGTCCGTGCGGCCCCGTGCGGCGCAGGACGGCGGAGCGGCCGATGGAGACCTGGGTGAGCTCGGTGGCGATGGGGTGCGCCGAGGTGTACGTCCAGGTGGTGGCCCCGCCCCGGGTCGTACGTCCGGCCGGGAGCCCGTTCGCGACGACCGTGAGGTCCTTGGGAGCGGTGACGTGGAAGGTGAAGAGCGCCTTGTCGGAGGGGTGGTCGTTGCAGGGGAAGACCTGGTGGGCGACGTCGGCCTGGTTGGCCATGGCCAGCCCGTCGCGGGTGCGCACCCAGCCGCCGTTCGCGCCGCCGCGCGGGTCGCTGGTGTGCCGGACGGTGATGCGCAGGTGCTCGCCGGGCCGTACGGGGCGGGCGGGCGTCACGACGAGGTCCTCGCCGGCGGTGGCGAAGCGGGCGGGGCTGCCGCCGACGTCCACGGAGCGCACGGTGCCGTGCGAGAAGTCCAGGTTGAGGGTGCGCTGCCAGTCGGTGGCGCGGGCGTCGATGGTGGTGACGGCGTCCAGCGGCCGGTCGTTGCCGTGGTAGTCGAAGGAGATGTCGTAGGCGGCGACGTCGTATCCGGGGTTGCCGAGCCCCGGGAAGAGCGGGTCGCCGATCCCCCGTTGGGGCTCGGAAGCCGGTGTCCCGGAGAGCGGGTTCGCGGCCGCGACGAGGGCGGCCATGGCGGCTGCGGTGAGGAGCGTACGGGCGGTGCGGCGCGCCGGGGCGCGTGCTCCCTGCGGCTTCGGGGCGCGTTCCCCGGCTGTGTGCGGCATGGATCAACCGGTACCAGCGCGCGGGCCGCGGCCGTGGGCGGCGCGGCATGATCCCACCCGTACGAGCGCGCCGGACGGACCGCCTTGCCGCCCGAGGGCTTCCCCCTACGGCCCGGCCGCCGCCACCTGTCGCACCGCGCGCGTCACGTCGTAGACCCCGGCCACCCGGCGCATGGCCCGCATCAGCTCCGGCAGCTGCGCGGCGGCGGGCAGTTGGAGCGTGTACGTATGACGGACCCGCTGTTCGCGGGGGGCCTCGACGGCGGCAGAGACGACGGCCGCGCCCGCCGCCGCGATGGCCTCGGTGAGGTCGGCGAGCAGATGCGGGCGGCTGAAGGACTCGGCGCGGAGGGTGACGCGGTAGCCGTGGCTCTCCTCGTCCCGCGCCCCGGCCCAGCGCACGCCCACAGGGGCGCGCCCGGTGGCGGACATGCGGCCGACGGCCGGGCAGTGCGCGCGGTGCACGGTGACGACTCCGCCGCGGACGGCGAAGCCGGTGATCTCGTCCGGCGGTACGGGCGTGCAGCACCCCGCGAGCCGCACGGCGGCGTCTCCCCCGGAGGTGACGGCGGCGGGGCGGCTCACCGGCCGCCGCTCCCCGTCGGCGGGCCGGTCCTCGCCCTCGGCGCCCGGCCGGGACTGGCGGCCGCCGGGCCGCACCGACGGCACGCGCGGGGCGATCGGGTCCGGCGCCGGGTGGGCGGCCAGCCAGCCCCCGATGGCGATCCGCGCGGCGGGCGTACGGGCGTGCCCCAGCCAGTCCGGGGAGGGCCCGGAGGAGGCGTCGCGGGACATCAGCAGGTGCAGGGTGTCGCCGTCGCGCAGGACCGTGCCGAGCGTCGCCAGGCGGCCGTTGACGCGCGCGCCGATGCACGCGTGGGCGGCCTCGCCGTGCTGCGCGTACGCGGCGTCCACACAGCTCGCGCCGTCCGGCAGGCCGAGCGTGCCGCCGTCCGCCCGGAAGACCGTGACCTCGCGGTCCTGGGCGAGGTCCGCGCGGAGCGAGGTCCAGAAGGTGTCGGGGTCGGGGGTGGCGCGCTGCCAGTCGAGGAGGCGGGAGAGCCAGCCGGGGCGGGTGGGGTCCTCGCGCTCGCCGTCCGGCGCCGGGCGGGCGGGTCCCTCGGCCGCGGCGTAGGGGTTGCCCAGGGCGATCACTCCGGTCTCGGCGACCCGGTGCATCTGGTGTGTGCGGATGAGGACTTCGGCGACCTCGCCGCCGGGCCCGGCGACCGCGGTGTGCAGGGACTGGTAGAGGTTGAACTTCGGTACCGCGATGAAGTCCTTGAACTCGGAGACGACCGGCGTGAAGCAGGTGTGCAGCTCGCCGAGCACGCCGTAGCAGTCGGCGTCCTCCGTCACGAGGACGAGCACCCGCCCGAAGTCGGCGCCGGTCAGCTGGCCGCGGCCGAGCAGCACCCGGTGCACGGAGACGAAGTGCCGGGGCCGGACGTGGACTTCCGCCGCGATGCCCGCCTCGCGCAGCACGGCCCGCAGGCCGGAGGCGGTGGCCTCCAGGGGGTCTTCGCGTGCCGCGTGGGCGGTGACCAGGTCGCGGGTGCGGGCGTACTCCTCGGGGTGCAGGATCGCGAAGACCAGATCCTCCAACTCGCTTTTCAGCGCCTGCACGCCGAGCCGTTCGGCGAGCGGGATGAGGACGTCGCGGGTGACGCGCGCGATACGGGCCTGCTTCTCGGGGCGCATCACCCCGAGGGTGCGCATGTTGTGCAGCCGGTCGGCGAGCTTGATGGACATGACGCGCACGTCGTTTCCGGTGGCGACGAGCATCTTGCGGAACGTCTCCGGCTCGGCCGCCGCTCCGTAGTCGACCTTCTCCAGTTTGGTGACGCCGTCGACCAGATAGCGCACCTCCTCGCCGAACTGCTCCCGCACCTGATCGAGCGTCACCTCGGTGTCCTCGACCGTGTCGTGGAGCAGGGAGGCGGTCAAGGTGGTGGTCTCCGCGCCGAGTTCGGCGAGGATGAGGGTCACGGCCAGCGGGTGGGTGATGTACGGCTCGCCGCTCTTGCGCGTCTGGCCGCGGTGCGAGGACTCGGCGAGCACGTACGCCTGGCGCAGCACGTCGAGATCGGCGCCGGGATGGTGGCCGCGGTGCGCCTTGGCGACGTGGTCGATGGCGTCGGGCAGCCCGTCGCGCGACCCGGGTCCGCTGAGCGCCGCGCGCCCGAGCCGTCTCAGATCGATGCGGGGGCGGCCGCGCCTGCGGCCGGGAGCGGCGTGGTTCGTGGCCTCTGCGCCCATGCGCACCTCCGGCAGCGTCGACCGGCGGTCGGCTGGCGCCTCCGGGCCGGTGATTGATGCTACCGACCCCATCACGCACCGCTCACCGGCTCTCGCCCAGAGTGAAACGGATCACCCATTCGAGCGAACAAGTGGTGCGCCCGGTGTTGTTCGCCTGTTACACGGGCGCGGTCCGGTGCGGCGCGGACGGGGAAAAGGCTCGTGGAGGGGGAGAAGGGCTCGCGGAGAGGAGAAGGGCTTCAGGAGGCGAGCGCCGAGTCCAGCCAGGCCGGGTCGAGGAACCCCTCGGCGACGATCACAGCGGGGCCGGTCATCTCGATGGTCCCGTCCGGGTTCTCGGCGATCAGCAGCCGGCCGCCCGGCAGGTCCACGGTGTACGTGACGGGGAGGCCGGTGACGTACGGGTCGACGCCGTCGCGGCGGGCGGCGGCGACCATGACGGCGCACGCGCCCGTACCGCAGGACCGGGTCTCGCCGGAGCCGCGCTCGTGCACGCGCATCTCGACGTGGCGCGGGCCCCGGTCGACGACGAACTCGACGTTGGCGCCGTCCGGGTAGGCGGCGGCCGGACTGACGACGGGGGCGGTGAACAGGTCGCCCGCCTCGGCGAGATCGCCGATGAAGGAGATCGCGTGCGGGTTGCCCATGTTCACGTTGCGGGCGGGCCAGCGAAGGTCCCCGACCGCCACGGTGACATCGCCCTCCGGGAGCCGCGCGGCGCCCATGCCCACGGTGACGTCGCCGAAACCGCCGTCGGCGTCGTCCTTGGCGATGTGCACCTCGCGCACGCCCGCGCGCGTGGCGACGGCGAGGTCGCCCGCCCCGACGAGACCGGCGCGCTGAAGGTAGCGCGCGAAGACGCGCACGCCGTTGCCGCACATCTCGGCGACGGATCCGTCGCTGTTGCGGTAGTCCATGAACCACTCGGCGTCGTCCGCCATCTGCCGCGCCTCGGGGTGCGCCGCGGACCGTACGACCCGCAGCACGCCGTCCGCGCCGATGCCGGCCCGCCGGTCGCACAGCCGGGCGACGGCCGCCGGGGACAGTTCCAGCTGTCCGTCGGGGTCGGGGAGGATCACGAAGTCGTTCTCGGTTCCGTGTCCCTTGAGGAAGGCGATCCCTGTGGTGCTCACATGTCGATGGTAAGGGCTTCGAGGGCCTTTATCGCAGCCGGGCGATCGACGGCTCCGGGCCCTTATCGCAGCCGGGCGACGCGCCAGACGGCCAGCGAGACCAGGGCCACGGCGACGGCCGCGTACAGCGCCACGTACCGCCAGTCGGGGCGGCGGCCGGAGCCGCGGGGCGGCAGGCCCGGCCAGGTGTAGCCGACGCGGCGGGCGGCCATCACGCCCCAGCCGGCCGCGCAGCAGCTGATGAGCAGCCCGAGCATGGCGACCACGCGGCCGCCGTCGCCGAACTCGAAGGCGAGCGGGAAGGCGAACATCAGCGAGCCGAGGGTCGCGAGCATGACGATCGGGGCGAGCTGCCAGATCCGCAGCCGACGCTGGGGGCGCAGATCGCGGAACGCCTCCGGGGCGGCGCCGGTCCCTTCCTCGGGGCCGTCGTCGGCCACGGCTCCGGGCCCGTCGTCGGCGATCGGGCCGGGGCCGTCCGGAGCGGGCGCCCCCGGCTCGTTCCTCGGCTGCGGCTGCGGTCTGTCGCGAGGGCCGGCCTCCATCGCCACGCGCCCTCCCAACTCGGATTTCACGGCTCTTTACAGCTCGATCGGAGCTCGATGATGGCACGCTCGCGGAGGCCGCAAGGCCGCCCGGAGCGTCCCGATGCCATCACGTGATCAGGCTGTGACCGTCCGTTCGACCAACGCCAACGCGTGCCTTTCCAGTTCCGCCTGCCGGCCGGCCGCGCCGCTGAGCCAGTGGACCCTCGGATCACGCCGGAACCACGAGTCCTGGCGGCGTGCGAAGCGCTTGGTGGCCCGTACGGTCTCGGCGCGCGCCGCCTCCTCGGCGCACTCACCCGCGAGGTGCGCGAGCACCTGCTGGTAGCCGAGGGCGCGGGAGGCGGTGCGGCCCTCGCGCAGCCCGGCGCGCTCCAGCTCCCGCACCTCGTCCACGAGCCCGGCCTCCCACATGCGGTCGACGCGCAGCGCGATCCGCTCGTCCAGTTCGGGCCGCTCCACGTCGACGCCGATCTGGAGCGTGTCGTACTGCGCCTCGTGGCCGGGGAGGTTCGCGGTGAAGGGGCGGCCGGTGATCTCGATGACCTCCAGGGCGCGCACGATGCGCCGTCCGTTGCCGGGCAGGATGGCGCGGGCGGCCGCGGGGTCGGCGGCGGCCAGCCGGGCGTGCAGCGCCCCGGAGCCGTCCCGCTCCAGCTCGTCCTCCAGCCGGGCCCGTACCGCCGGGTCGGTGCCGGGGAAGTCCAGTACGTCGATCGCGCCCTTGATGTAGAGGCCGGAGCCGCCGACGAGGACCGGGGTGCGGCCCTCGGCGAGCAGCCGGTCGATCTCGGCGCGGGCCAGCCGCTGGTACTCGGCGACGCTGGCCGCCTCCTTCACGTCCCAGATGTCGAGGAGCCGGTGGACCACCCCCTAGCGCTCGTCGACCGTCAGCTTGGCCGTGCCGATGTCCATGCCGCGGTAGAGCTGCATGGAGTCGGCGTTGACGACCTCGCCGCCGAGCCGGCGGGCGATGGCGACGCCCAGATCGGACTTGCCCGCCGCGGTGGGACCGACGACTGCGATGACCCGCGGTGCGGGAACTGCGCTGTTCACCGGGTCAGTCTCGCAAACCTCGGGCCCGCTCCTCGAATGAGCTACGTGACGCGGTGCTGTCGGGTTCGTTGCCTGTTGCGAGGTTCCGACAGCCGGTTTACGGGCCGGTGCCCCGGTGACGTCGTAAGGGGACGCTCAGGGCCACGCGGGATTTCGCCCACACGAGTAAGGTTATGGAGCAGATATGGGCGTGTTTTCAAGGTTTCGCCGGAAGTCGGCCGAGGCGTCGACCGAGGAGGCCGCCGCGGCCACTCTGACGGCGGAGCCTGCGGCTTCGGCGGAGCCCGCCGAACCGGCCGAAGCGGCGGAGCCCGCCGA
>NZ_JBHVHQ010000329.1:0-2745 GCF_042800135.1 Streptomyces sp. NPDC057654
GCATGGCGCGACGGCTCCCGGCTGCCGCCGCGGCCCGTGCTGATCACCTTCGACGACGGCTACGAGGGCGTGCACCGGCACGCCCTCCCGCTGCTCGCCAAGCACGGCTTCGCGGCGACCCTGTTCGCGTCCACGGGCTGGCTGCGCGGCCCGTACGAGGACAACCACCGGGCGGACGGGCCGCCGGATCTGATGCTCGACTGGGACCAGGTGCGGGAGCTGGCCGCCGCCGGCATGGAGATCGGCGGGCACAGCCACACCCATCCGCAGATGGACCAACTCACCGATGACCGGCTGCGGTTCGAGGTGGAGCGCTGCCGGGAGATCCTGGCCCTGGAGCTCGGCGGCCCGCCGGTCTCCTTCGCCTACCCGTACGGCTACTCCAGCCGCCGGGTGCGGCGCGCGGTCCGGGAGGCGGGGTTCGGCGTCTCGCTGGCGGTCGGCAACGCGCTCGCCGTGCGGCGGCAGGGCCCGTACGCCCTGGAACGGGTCACGGTGCGCCGCTCCACGGACATCGGGGAGTTCGAGCGGCTCGTCGAGGGCCGGGCGCTGCGCCGCGGCTTCGCCGTGGACCACGCCCTGACCAGGGGGTACGCCGTCGTCCGCCGGACCCGCCGGGCCGCGCGGCGGCTGCGCCCCGGCGGGTGAGCGCGCGTCCGGCGACCGATGAGCTGTACGGGCCATACGGGTCGTACGGGTTGTACGGGTTGTACGGGCCATACGGGATCAGCACGCGCCGTACACATCCCGCGAGCGAGAGCCTCCGGTCCGCCCGGAGTCCCAGCGTGAGGCATTCTTCGAGGAAGGCAGCCGAAGCCCGTGTCTGACACGACCACCACCCGGACCGAGGAGCGCCAGGAGGAGCGGCCGGCCGGCCGCGGGCTGCGGCTGCGAGGGCGGGGCGGCGGTTCGCCGCTGTTCCGCAACGCGTACGCGCTGATGCTCAACACGGGCATCAGCGCGAGCCTCGGCATGGGCTACTGGCTGGTCGCCGCCCGCTACTACTCGGCGGACTCGGTCGGCCAGGGCTCGGCGGCCATCGCCGCGATGAAGCTCCTCGCCGGGCTGACCGCGGTGACGCTGACGGGGGCGCTGGCCCGCTTCATCCCGATCGCGGGGCGGGCCACGGCGCGGCTCGTCTTCCGTACGTACGCGGGGAGTTCGGTCGTCGTGGCGGTCGCCGCGTCCGTCTTCCTGCTGACGCTGAATTTCTGGGGGCCCTCCTACCGCTTCCTGCACGGGCCGCTGCACGGCTTCGGCTTCATCATCGCGGTCGTCGCCTGGTCGCTGCTCACCCTCCAGGACGGGGTGCTGACCGGGCTGCGCAGCGCGATGTGGGTGCCGGTGGGCAACACCGTCTTCTCGGCGGTGAAACTGGCGCTGCTGGTGGGGCTGTCGGCGGCCATCCCGACCACGGGCGTCTTCGTCGCCTGGGTCGCCGCCATCGCGGTGTCGGTGCTGCCGCTGGGCTGGCTGGTCTTCCGGCGGCTGGTGCCGCGCCATGTGGAGCGCACCAAGGAGACGGCGCGGCCGGTCCCGTACCGCGAGATGGGCCGCTTCCTGGCCGGTGACTACACCGGCTCGCTGTTCTCACTGGCCGTGGTCTACCTGGTGCCGGTGATCGTCGCCGCGCAGGTCAGCTCGGCGGACAACGCGTACTTCTACATCACCACCACCATCGGCGGCACCGTCAACCTGCTCGCCATCAACATGGGCGCGTCGCTGACGGTGGAGGGCTCGCACGACCCGGCGCGGCTGGCGGAGAACTGCCGGGCCGCGCTGCGCCGGATGGCCCGGATCATGCTCCCGGTCTGCGTGTTCCTCTTCGTCCTGGCCCCGTACATCCTCAAGGTCTTCGGCGCGGGGTACGCGCAGGCGGCGACGCCGCTGCTGCGCTGGTTCGCGGTGGGCGCGGCGCTGCGCGTGGTGATGGAGGTCTACTTCGCGGTGCTGCGGGCGCAGAGCCGTACGTCCGGACTGGCCTATCTCCAGGGGCTGTTGTGCGCCCTGGTGCTGGGGCTCACGCTGTTGCTGCTGCCGCACATGGGGCTGACGGGCGCGGGCGTCGCGGAGATCTCCAGCCTGGCGGTGATCGTCTCCATCGCGACGGTCAAGCTCCGCAGGATTCTCGCCGCGCATCCGGCGGCCCCGTCCGCCAGGATCACGGCGGAGGTGGCCGCGCCCGACGGCGACCTCGCGGACCTGGCGGTGGACGGCGACAAGGGGGACGCGGGCACGGTGGTCCGGCCCCGGCCCGGTGCGGGCGAGGAGAAGACCGGCGCGTACGGCACGCGGTGGGCGCTGCGGCAGGCGCTGGACGCCGACACGGTGCCGCTCGGGGTGCGGCTGGACTTCGACCATCCGGAGCGGCGGCCGGACGTGCGGCACACGCCCGAGGGCATCGGGGAGCCGCCGATGCCGTCGCAGGACGGCGGTCCGAAGTGGGCGCACACGCTGCGCTCGACGCTGCCGCTGGGGACGAACCCTTGGCGGCGGTCGTCCGAGGGGCTGAAGAAGCCCGAAGGGCTGGGGAAACCAGAGAAACCAGAGAAGCCGGAGAAGCCGGAGAAGCCAGACGAATCGGAGAGGTCTGAGGTGCTGGAGAGGCCGGAGGGACCTGCGCGGTCGGATCGACTGGAGGAACCCGCGCGGCCTGAGCGGCTGGAGAAATCGGCGCGGTCCGAGCGGCTGGAGGAATCGGCGCGGTCCGAGCGGCTGGAGCGGTTCGAGCGGCTGGTGGGGCCG
>NZ_JBHVHQ010000329.1:2755-8607 GCF_042800135.1 Streptomyces sp. NPDC057654
GGCCGGAGCCTCCGGCGCCGACGGAGCGTGCGGAGAAGGCAGAGCCCGCCGAGCGGAAGACCGGGCAGAAGAAGGAGGCCAAGCGGCTGAAGTGGCCGGAGATGAAGATGCCCTCCGCGCCGCTCTCGGCCGCCATACCGCCACCGTCACCGCCGCCCCCTCCGCCCCCTCCCCCGCACCCTGCCGCCCCCGAACGGGCGCCGGAGCGGCCCCCGGAGCGTACCCGCGCCCCCGAGCTGGGGATCTGGCTGCTGCTGGCGGCGGCGCTCGGCCTGTACTGGCTGCCGCTGCGCACGCTCGGCGATGTGTCGCTGGACGACATGGGCGGGCTCGGGCTGATCTCCGTACTGCCGGGGGCGACGCTGCTGGGCGCCGCGCTGCTGGTCCTGGCGTTCGCCTCCGCGCTGTGGCTGGGGCGGCCGAGGCGCGGGCTGCTGCTGGCGATCGTGCTGCTGACGGTGGTGTCGCTGCACGCGGTGCCCGCGGTGCTGGAGAGCGAGCCGAGGTTCGCGACGGCGTGGCAGCACGTCGGCTTCCTGGACTTCATCGACCGGACCGGCACGACGGCGCCCGACCTGGACGCCCGCTGGAGCTGGCCGGGGTTCTTCGCGGCGGCGGCGTTCGTCGCGAAGGCGTGCGGCGTCGACGACCTGTCCGGGGTGTTGCGCTGGTGGCCGCTGGTCATCCAGCTGCTGTACCTGGCCCCGTTCATGCTGCTGCTGAAGGCGGTACGGGCGGGCTGGCGGGCGAAGTGGACGGCGGCGTGGCTGTTCGCGCTGTGCGGCTGGGTCGGCCAGGACTACTTCTCGCCGCAGGCCCTGAACTATCTGATCTATCTGCTGTTCGTGGCCGTGCTGCTGGTGTGGTTCCGCTGGCCCAGGCCGCTGCGCGGCAAACGGCTGCCGGGCGAGAGCGAGGTCGAACCGGTCGGCCGCCGGGAGCAGGCGGCGCTGCTGGCGGTGCTGATCGGCCTGTTCGCGGCCTCGGTCGCCAGCCATCAGCTGACCCCGTTCGTGATGCTGGGCGTGCTGACCGTGCTGGTCCTGGCGCGCCGCTCGACGCTGCGCGGGCTGCCGCTGCTGTGCTGCGTGATGCTGGTGGTGTGGGTGGGGTTCCTCGCGGAGCCGTACTGGTCCGGCCACTTCGACGAGTTGTTCGGCGGGCTCGGCTCGCTCGGCGGCAACCTCAACTCCTCGGTGTCCGGCCGTATCCAGGGCGGCAGCAGCACCCACAAGCTGGTGCTGTACGCGCGGGTGGCGCTCGCGGCGGGCATGCTGGCGCTCGCCGGGTACGGCTGGCTGCGGCGGCGCAAGGCCGGGCTGAGCGATGTATCGCTGCTGGTGCTGACGGCGGTGCCGTTCCTCGCCTTCGGCCTCCAGTCCTACGGCGGCGAGGTGGCGCTGCGCGTCTTCCTGTTCGCGCTGCCCGGTGCCTGCGTCCTGGCCGCCCTCGCGATCTTCCCGCGGACCGGCGGCGGGCGCGGCGCGCTCGGCCCGGCCGCCGCGCTGCTGGCGGGCCTCGTCCTGATCTTCGGCTTCCTGGTGGCCCGTTGGGGCAACGAGCCGTTCGAGCGGGTGCGGCCCGGCGAGGTCGCCGCGATGGACTACGTGTACGCGCACGACAAGCCGACCGCCCAGTTGCTGTGGCCGAGCAGCGACCCCGTCAACAGCGTCACGCCCGCCATGCCGTGGGGCGCCCGCGACATGGAGCGGGTGAACTACCGGGCGACGCAGGCGCCGCGCGACCCGGTGCTCGTGGACGACCTCGTCGAGGCGCTGCGGGACGCCGGCCCCAACGGCTATCTGATGATCAACCGCAGTCAGGCGGTCGCCCTCCAGCTCGACTCGGGGTACGCGCCGACCTGGGAGCAGCGGCTGCTGCGCGCCCTCGACGGGCGGCCCGAACTGCGCCGGGCGATGTCCAACGCGGACGCCACGATCTACCAGCTGGCGCAGCGCCCGGAGGGCCGGGCCGCGGACCCGGCCCCCGGACCGATCGGGCCGAAGATCACGTGGACGCCGATGTCGGTGGTGGGCGGGCTCGCGGCCGTGGCGCTGCTGGTGCTGCTCTCGGCGCGCGAGCTGGTGCGCGTCGCCATGCGGCCGGGCGTGCGCCAGCTGCGGTGGCTCCAGGGCAGTTTCTGGTTCTCGCTGCCGCTGCTCGCGGTGCTGCTGGTCTCGCTGATCCACCGCCTCTGGACCATGTCGTAGGAGTAGGAGACGGCCGGGTGCTCGTACGGGCTCGGGTTCCCCCTCCCGTACGGGCGCCGGCCGGCGCTACCGGTCCAGCCAGCGCACGCCGTAAGCGTCCATGTCGAAGCTACGGCCGTCGACCGACGCCTTGATGGGCCGGTCCAGGGTGTTGACGACCAGCACGTCCTTGTCGGAGGCGAGCGTCAGGACGTTGGGCCGGTCGTCGGCTGCGACGTCGACCTGGCGCAGCGGGGTGCCGGGCGGGAACGCCTTCTCGAAGCGGGAGAGCAGCTCCATCATCGGCAGTTCCTTGCCGCCGCCGTCCAGTTCGGTGCTGCGCCACAGGCAGCCGGGGCAGTCGGCGCCGGTGGTCTGCGGGTTCCAGTAGAAGGCGGCGGCCACGCCCGCGCGGGCCATCCGCAGCAGCGCGGCGGCCTGCACGGCGGTGCGGCGCTCCTCGCTCCAGCCCTTGCGGTCGTCATTGGCGTCCGGGGGCTCCACGTACCACTCGGCCCACCAGACGGGCAGACGGGTGGTCTGCCGCAGCCACTTGGTGACGTCGGCGAACTTCTGGGTGGCGGCGAACTCGTCGGGGATCAGCTCGTCGCCCTCGCGGGTGTAGCTGGAGCCGTCCACGGCGACGAAGTCGGCGCCTTCCTTGTGCCGGTTCCAGTACTCGACGGCGTCGAGGGAGCGCTGGTCGATGACGCCCCACGGGCCGCTCAGCGTCGAGGCGTTGGTGGCGTCGCCCGGCGGGTTGCTGTCCATCACCGCGTACGGGCCGCCGACCTGGTTGTCCTCGTTCTGCTTCTTGAGCTCCCGGTAGACCAGGTTGTAGAGCTCGGTGTAGCCCTCGTAGTCCCAGCGGTTCTTCTTGTTGTCGAAGAACCCCTTGAGCTCGTTCCAGACGATGAAGTGGCGGATGTCCGGGTAGCGTTCGGCGATCTTCCCGACGAGGTCGGCGAAGTCCTGGTAGTGCTCGGGCTCGGGCGCCTTCTCCAGCGACTTCTTCGACCAGTCGGTGTCCCCCTTGGCGCCGCCCTTCATCCAGTCGGGCGCGCAGCACAGAGTGAGCACGGGCGTCGCGCCGGTCTTGCGCATCAGCTCGACGCGCCGGTCGAGGTCGCTGAAGTCGTACTCGCCGGGCGCGGGTTCGGGGTTGTCCGCGCCCCACCCCATGATGTGCTGGTTCTGCGGCATGGGGTCGGCGGACAGCAGCGCGTCGGCGGACTTCTTGGCGGCGCCCTCCCCGTGGTCGGCGCTGTACTGGGTGTGGGTGAACCCCCAGCCCAGCTCGGCCGGCGAGGAGCCGCCGGGCTTCTTCGGGGTGCCGTACACCCCGGTGCGGGAGGAGGGCCCCGGTTCGGCGCCGCCGCCCGGCCAGCCGGTGCACATCGTGAGGGCGACCGCGAGCGCCACCGCGCCGGCCCCCATCAGGGTGAGGATCCGCCACCGCGCCCTCACCCGCGCCCGTAACCCCGACCGTCCCCCACCATGACGCCCCATGGACGGCAAGGGTATCGGCGCGCGCACCCCTTCCGGGGGCTTCCGGCCGAACAGTTCGCCAACTCCCCGGCGCGCCCTCCCGGCCTGCGCTCCCGGCCGGGCGGGAACCCGAAAATCTGTATACGCCGGGCGTTACGTGCCGGATCATGGGGGCATGTGCGCCGAGAACGACCCCGCGATCAGGAGGCAGACCCTGCCCACGACCCCCGCCGAAGCAGCCCTCCCCCTCCGGCTGACCATGGACGACAGCGATTCCTGCTCCGATGTCGTCGACGCCCTGTTCCTGGGCCGGTTCGCGGCCGGCGAGCAGCCCTACGCCCGCAGCCACTCCGTCGACCGCGTGCGGTCGGGCGCGACGCTGCTGCCCGCCGCGGCGACGGTGCTGCGCTCGGCCCGCGACGACGACCGCAGCGCGACGCTCGCCGAGGGCGACGGCTGGACGCTGCTGGTCTCCCGCTGGAACCGCGGCGCGGACGTCACCGTGACCGCCACCACCGACGAGCTGGCCGAGCGCGTGCTGGGCCAGGCCGTCGACGGCGCGGAGGACGAGCCGGAGCCGCAGCCCGACCACGTCACCATGGGCTTCTGGTACGTCTCCCCGCGGCGCGGGCCGCACCGCACCACCCGGCAGATCACCGCCGGGACGTGGGACGAGATCCGCCCCAACTACACGGCGCCGGTCGCCGACGCCATGGACCGGCTGATGAAGGTCACCCCGGACGACATCGCGGGCCGGCTGCTGCTCCTGCACGGCCCGCCCGGTACGGGCAAGACCTCGGCGCTGCGCACGCTGGCCCGTTCGTGGCGGGACTGGTGCCAGGTGGACTGCGTGCTGGACCCGGAGCGGCTCTTCAACGACGTCGGCTATCTGATGGACATCGCGATCGGCGAGGACGAGGGCACGGCGAAGGGCCGCTGGCGGCTGCTGCTCCTGGAGGACTGCGACGAACTGATCCGCGGCGAGGCGAAGCACACCGCGGGCCAGGCGCTCTCCCGCCTCCTGAACCTCACCGACGGGCTGCTCGGCCAGGGCCGCAACGTCCTGGTCGGCGTCACCACCAACGAGGACCTGGAGCGGCTGCACCCCGCGGTCGTACGGCCGGGCCGCTGCCTGGCCCGCATCGAGGTCGGCTCGCTGACCCGCAAGGAGTCGGTGGCCTGGCTCGGCCACGAGGACGGCGTCGGCCGCGACGGCGCGACGCTCGCGGAACTGTTCGCCCTGCGCCGCGGCACGGGCCCGGCATCGGTCCCGGCACAGCACGACGGCGCGGACGCGGGGCTGTACCTCTGACCTCCAAGAAGCCCCTGGTATCTCTTGCGTATCTCTGAAAACGGGAGTCACACAGTGAGTTCGGCCTCGGTCAACGGCATAACGGTCGGCTACGACGACGAGGGCGGCGGCGCGCCGCTGCTCCTCGTGCACGGCCATCCCTTCGACCGCTCGATGTGGGCGCCGCAGGTCGCGGCGTTCGCGGGGCCGTCGCGGCGGGTGATCGCCCCGGATCTGCGGGGCTATGGCGCGTCGAGCGTGGTGCCGGGGGTGACGCCGCTGTCCGTGTTCGCCGCGGATCTCGCGGCGCTCCTCGACCATCTGGGGATCGACGGCGCGGTGGTCGGCGGCCTGTCGATGGGCGGCCAGATCGTCATGGAATTTTACCGGCTCTTCCCGGAGCGGGTGCGGGGGCTGGTGCTCGCGGATACCTTCCCGGCCGCGGAGACCGAGGCGGGGAAGGCGGCGCGCAACGCGATGGCGGACCGGCTGCTGCGCGAGGGCATGGCCGGGTACGCCGACGAGGTGCTGGCCAAGATGGTCGCCCCGGCCAATGTGGCGGCGCTGCCGGAGGTCGCCGGGCAGGTGCGCCGGATGATGGCGGGCACCGCGCCCGAGGGCGCGGCGGCGGCGCTGCGGGGCCGGGCCGAGCGCCCCGACTACAGCGAGATGCTCACGCGGGTGGCGGTGCCCGCGCTGGTCGTGGTCGGGCGCGACGACGAGTACACGCCGGTCTCGGACGCCGAGGACATGCACGCGCGGCTGCCCGACTCGGAGCTGGTGGTGGTCGAGGGCGCGGCCCACATGCCGAATCTGGAGCGGCCGCAGGAGTTCGACAAGGCACTGGGGGCCTTTCTCGACCGGGTTCAGCCGGTGTCGTAGAC